>NZ_JBVCPV010000083.1:0-11931 GCF_057456495.1 Lishizhenia sp.
CTGTGAGGACTTCCACTTTACCAGCATGAGTTTAGGTGATTTATTAGATGCTCAATTGTCTTGGAATGCAACCAAATTGAACCCTACGTCACTTTCTTGGTACACCTATATCAAAGGAGAAGATGATTTAAAGTTTGATATTAAAACGTCATACTTCACCATAAGAGATCACCGCTGGGATATACGTAAAAACTCAGTGATTCATATCAAAGGCGATAGTTTGGATGTCGATAATTTCCGCATGGCAAGAGATAACCAATACTTAAGTTTAGATGGTTTAATAAGCAATGAACCAAATGATAAACTCGAGGTGGTGGCCAAAGATTTCGATTTGAGCGATATTGCTGGAGTTTTTGGAGATTTTGCAGTAGAAGGAATTGCCAACATAAAAGGTGAAATAGCTACACCTTTTACAGATTTGTTTTTTACAGGGAACGGAAACATAGATTCCCTGTTCATTAATAGTGAAGAGGTAGGTGATATTGCATTGCTGGCGGCTTATCGACAAAAACAAAAGAAAATAGATGTTGAAGGAAAAATCAATTATAGAGGGATAGAAACTTTTGACTTTAGTGGTTACTATGATGTGGTTGCCAAGGAAGATAATCTGAACTTCTTGCTAGATTTTAAAGGTGCAGATTTACAGGTGGCAAATGCCTTTATGGATGAAGATGTGGTATCTAACATTGCCGGTAACCTTGCTGGTAAGGTAAAAGTTAGAGGGGAGATAGATGCGCCAGTTTTAGAAGGAAAGGTGAAGCTTTCTAATGGGAATGCAAAACTTCAATTACTCGGTGCCAACTTTAAGTTTGATGGAGAGATAGAAGTAGTAGAAAATGGTGTGTTCTTAAACAACATTCCTATTAAGGATGAAGAGGGGAATACGGGGTCTGTGGTAGGACAGATTTTCCATGATAATTTTAAGAATTTCAACTTCGATTTAACCTTTGATATGGAAGAATATCTGGTCAATAACAAATTTGTTCCTGTAGACCGCTTTTTGGTTATGAATACGAAGTATGATCCGGACGAGTACTACTATGGTAAAGCTTATATCAGAGGAACTGCGAATATTTCAGGGTATTCAGACAACTTAATTATCGATGTAAATGCAAACACGCGAAAAGGAACATGGATAGATTTTCCTATGTACGGGGCTTCAGAGATTGAAGAGGCCGAATTCATAGAATGGCTTCCGCGTGTGGCAGATTCATTGCTATCTAATGAACCCAAAATTGATTTTACTGGAGTAGAATTGAATTTAAATATTGGCGTAACACCTGATGCTCGTTTAAAAGTAATTTTTAATGATGCCACAGGAGATGAAATCACAGCTCATGGAGGGGGAAACATTATCATTAGTTTAGATAATTACAACCAATTGACCATGGAGGGAGTATTCACTGTGGATAGGGGGAACTACAACTTTGTGTTAGGTCCTTACAAGCAAAACTTTATTCTAGAAAAAGGAGGAACTGTGCAGTGGACGGGAAGTCCTTACGATGCAACCGTAAATCTACAAACCTATTACAAGACTACAGCAAATTTAGATGTGGTGGTACAAGATGTAATGACGAATAATGGGACCAGGAAAGATGAGATCAATTGTTATTTGAGTTTGAATGGAGAGTTAATGAAGCCAGAGATTACTTTTGACATCAAAGCTCCCAAAGCCAACGAAATGGGTAAAGCAACTTTGGCAAGAATACGATCAGACCAAGATGAGTTAAACCGTCAATTTATTAATCTGATGGTCTTCAAACAGTTTATACCGCTTAATTCAGGAGGATCTATAGGTGGTGGTTTGGATTTGGTAAGTACCCAAATCAATTCATTGATAGATAAGTTAAACACCGGAGCGAACATAGGGGTTGCTTTAGACAGAGATCAGCTAACGGGAGATAACTCTGTGGAGCTCGGGGTGAGTAAAGAATTCTTGGATGATAAACTCATTGTTTCAACATCCTTTGGGGTAGAAAATAATGCAAGTTCTTCCGCGACTAATACAAGTAATATCATTGGTGATGTACGTGTGGAATATGTATTGAACGAAGCCAGAACCATGCGTGTAAATGTCTACAACGAATCCAATGATTATTCTGTAATACAAGATAACAACCAAGGTCAATTTACGCAAGGTGTAGGTATTCATTACCAAGAAGACTTTCAAAATTTAAGTGACTTCAAATTATTCCAGTATATTGGTAACCTCTTTCGAAAAGAAGAGGACAAAAAAGAAGATAATAACAATAAAAAGAAGATTCCTCAGGAGTATATAGACAACCCTGCGTTGTTAGATGAGGAGAATTAATATATTGAATACAAGAGATGAAAAAAGTATTGATAGCCAACCGTGGTGAGATTGCGAGAAGGGTAATTAGAACCTTACACAGGTTAAACATAGAAAGTGTAGCTGTCTATTCTGACGCAGATGCCAATGCTCCTTTCGTTTTAGAAGCTGATGAAGCTGTTCATATTGGAGCTTCACCTTCAGCAGAGAGTTATTTGGTGCAAGAGAGAATTTTAGAAGCTGCCAAGGCAACAGGTGCAGATGGGATTCACCCAGGATACGGTTTCTTATCTGAAAACGCTGAGTTCTCTGAAAAGGTAAAAGCTGCAGGAATTAAGTTTATTGGACCATCGGCACACGCTATGGAGTTGATGGGAGATAAATTAAGTGCTAAGCAAGCGGTAAAGGAATTTAATGTTCCTTTAGTTCCAGGTATTGATAAAGCAGTTTCTGATTTTGAAGAAGCTGTTGATGTTGCCAAGCAAATTGGTTTCCCAGTTTTGATCAAAGCTTCTGCCGGTGGTGGAGGTAAAGGAATGCGTTTAGTGGAGCGTGAAGAGGATTTGGTGGAACAAATGCAATTGGCCCAATCAGAAGCGCGTTCTTCGTTTGGTGATGATGCAGTTTTCGTTGAGAAATTTGTAACGAAACCACGTCACATCGAAATTCAAGTATTTGCAGATAGTCATGGAAATACAGTTCATTTATTTGAGCGTGAATGTTCTATCCAACGTCGTCACCAAAAGGTAATTGAAGAGGCTCCAAGTGCTGTTCTTACTCCTGAAATTAGAGAAGAGATGGGACAAGCAGCAATTAACGTTGCCAAAGCATGTAACTACGAAGGCGCAGGAACCGTTGAATTTTTAATTGATGCGGATTTAAACTTCTACTTCCTAGAAATGAATACACGTCTACAAGTTGAGCACCCGGTTACTGAAGAAATTACAGGGCTAGACTTGGTAGAATGGCAAATTAGAGTGGCTAGAGGTGAGGAATTGCCGTTAAAGCAAGAAGAAATTAAAATGAAGGGTCATGCTATGGAAGTACGTGTGTACGCAGAGGATGCCTTGAATAACTTTGCTCCGGACATAGGGACGTTACGTAGATATAGAAAACCAAACTTTGACTGGGTACGTGTAGACGATGCTTTTGAAGAGGGAATGGAAATTCCTATTTACTACGATCCAATGATTGCGAAATTGGTAACCTACGGTGAAGATAGAGCACAATCTATCGAACGTATGATTAAAGCAATTGATAATTACGAAATTTCTGGTTTAAGAACAACCTTAGATTTTGGTAAGTATGTGATGAAACACAATGCCTTTACTTCAGGTAATTTTGACACCAATTTTGTGAAGCATTACTTTGAAGATCCAACAGTAATGAAAGTAGCTCAAAAAGAGGAGGAGAAAGCTTTGAAAGCCGGTATCAACCAAATTTGGGATAGATTAAAAGAAAGAGAGAAAGAAGAGTTTGCAGTAAAACCTGTTAACAACTAATTCTTTCGGAGGATATATAGGTGGGACTGTTCATTGAGCAGTCCCATTTTTTGTGCATAATAGTTTAGATATAATTAATTTATTCGTTGAACTTTCTTCTTTTCAGCTGAATTATTTTTGTGTTTATTCCATCAAATATTCGTACCTTCTAGGGTATGAAACACTATAATTGTCCATATTGTCATGCATACTTAAATGCACAAGGCTATATAGCCCTAGCGGTAAAAAAACCGCACGGAAACAGTGGTGTGATATTGTTGAGTGAAGAAATAGGGGATTATGCAACCAAGTTAAATCCGAAATTGGATATACACGAAGGTGATTTAACCCACTTTCACTGTCCTAGCTGTACAGAATCTTTACACTTACCTTCTGACGAACGTTTAGTAAGGATTTTGAAAACAGATAGCAATGGAGTAGAACACACAGTTATCTTCTCAGCTATTAATGGTGAAAGGTCTACTTATTTAATTTCAGATGAAAGACAATTAACATTTGGAGAACATGCGTTGAAATTCATGGACCCAGAATGGTACCTTAAATTGTGAGGTATTACTACTGTAACTTTACCAATCTTCAAGAGAATTTTTGAAGCATCTAATTTGTTGTTCAAAATTTTCCTTAACAAGGAAAGAAAGGCTGGAAATCAAAGTTCTATTTTGATTTCCAGCTTTTTGATTTATGCCCTTTTAAAGTGAAGGTATTCAAGGGTAAGTCCGACGAGAACTACTACCGTACTTCCGATAATATTGTACATTAAATAACTTAGGTCAAAGAATTCGTAGACTTTCATTACGTGTATTATCAATACCGTTAATTGTCCTACTATTCCTGCCAGTAATGCTGCTTGGTGACCAACTTGCTTAAAGAAAAAGGCCAAAAGGAAGACACCTAAAATAGTACCGTAGAATAAAGATCCAAGTATATTCACCAATTGGATGAGGTTTTCGAAAAGTCCTGCAGTTAAGGCGATGACTATGGCGAGTAATCCCCAGATAATGGTCAGTACTTTAGATACTCTAACGTCCTTTTTATCTTCATCAGATTTTGACCAGAATTTTTTGTAAAAGTCTATAGTGGTGGTAGATGCTAAAGCATTTAATTCTCCAGCTGTGGATGACATTGCTGCAGAAAAGATAACTGCCAACAGCAGTCCAATCAAACCTGGAGGCAAGTACTCTAATATAAAGCCTAAGAAAATATAATCGCTGTCTTTTTCTTCATAATCTGGATCAAAAGAACTTAACTTTTCTTTGTATAAGACGCGTAGGGAGTCTTGTTTAAGCTGTAACTGTTGCGGTACATGTAAATCTGCTTGTGTGCTTAATAGTTGTTTCTTTTCGCTAAAAACAAGGTCGTAGGCTTTTTCAATTTCTACCAGTTCTGCTTGTTGAGTAGGTGTTATATCTACCAAATGCTGATTAAAAACTATAGGCGGTTTGTTGAATTGAAAAGAGACAAAAACCATCACGCCAATGAAGAGTATGAAAAACTGCATCGGTATTTTCATCAATCCATTAAACATTAACCCCAGGCGAGATTCTTTCAATGATTTACCTCCTAAATAACGCTGTACTTGCGATTGATCCGTACCGAAATAAGAGATAAATAAGAACAATCCTCCTGTAAGTCCAGAAAGTAAAGTATACCTGTTTCCGGTGTCAACGGAAAGGTCGATAATATTCATCTTACCCAGAGCTCCGGCGATGTCAACTCCTTCACTTAAACCTATGCCGATTGGGAAACTATCTAAGACGTAATAAAAGGCAATAAACATTCCGGTCATGATGATTCCCATTTGCCATTTTTGAGTAAGTGAAACGGCTCTACTTCCACCAGAAACGGTATAAATAATCACCAAGCCACCAATTAAAATACAGGTCAACTGTAAGTTCCAATCTAATAGTGTAGATAAAATAATGGCTGGGGCATAGATGGTGATACCTGCCGCCAAACCTCTGGAAAGTAAAAACAATAAAGCAGTAAAAGATCGCACCTTTACATCAAATCGCTCCTCCAAATATTGGTAGGCAGTATATACTTTTAAACGATAATAAATGGGGAGGATGAATACAGAAATGAATATCATCGCTAAGGGCAATCCAAAGTAGAATTGCACAAAGCCCATCCCACTTTCATAGGCTTGACCAGGCGTTGATAAGAAAGTGATGGCGCTGGCTTGGGTAGCCATGATGGACAAGCCGATTGTAGCCCAATTCTCGGAGTTGTCACCCTTTAAATATCCTTTAAGGTCTTTGTTTAGCTTGGTTTTCCAAGTTCCATAGGCTACGATAGAAAACAAAGTAACCAGTAATACAGTCCAATCTATCCAACTCATAAAGTATAGGTGTTAGTCATCCATAAATACAAGAGTATCTGCAAGGCTAAAAATCCAACCAAGGCCCAATACCACGCTTTCCAGTTGGTTTTATCTTTTTCCTCCATAACTAGTAACTTAAAATGTTTGCGAATAAACGATAGGCCCCAATCACACCTTGAGGAAGTTCTCTAAAGAAAGAAATTCCAGTGTAAACCACTTGTCCTTCTCCTAACTCAGCAACAATCAAAGCTCCTTCTTGAGCTTGTTCACCTTGATCGGCCCAACTCAATAATGGCGTATAAGCAGGCGTATAGTTCTCCGCAAAATATAACCCTCTTTCTTGCACCCAAGCATCGAAATCTTCAGGTGTGATTTTATTGGGTACATTAAAAATAGGGTGTTCAGCATCTAATATGTTTACTGTGGCATCTTCTTCTGTTACTCTGTTTCTTCCAATTTTAAATGGGAGGGGAGCAAAGGGTTGAAAATTGCCAGATCTTGAAGCCGTGTTGTATTGAAGGATTAGTTTACCTCCCGCTTTCACAAAATTCTCGAGTTGAGGGTGGAAGTTTTCCAATTCAGGATGAACATTGTAGATACGAATTCCGAGTACAACGGTTGTGTATTGCGTTAAATCAACGCTAGGTAGTTCACTTACCTCAAACTCATCCACTTCTAAACCTAATTGACGAATAGCATTAGGAACAGCATCTTCTACACCTTTGATGTAAGCTACTTTGAGTTCTTTCACTTGCACATCTAAAGGAATACATTTCATTTGTGAAGGAGAAAAGATGACTTGAGTGGGGATATGGTCGTAACTGATTTCTGTTGCATCATAGATGCTTTTTCCCGAACTATCCTTAATCAATAATTCGCCCGATGCAGCGTTAGTACTTGGCGTAAGTTGAAGGATAATATTTTGTTCTTGGTGTTTCTTGGTGAAGTGTACCTTAAAAGTAGACTGACTAATTTTCCAACCTTCAGGAACTGTAATACTTAATTCGTCTTCGTAATTGTTTTGGTATCCGTGCAGCGTTATCAAAACTTCTTTTTCAACACCAGGCTTTGCAATCAATATGTTTTGATCGAGTGTTGCAGTGATTTTTGGAGCTATCACCAATGGTCTGCGTCTTTCTCCGTAAGAAGGATCCCTCCATTTATGATCTGCCGAAACCGGTAATTCTAAGGTTTGACCTTCAATTTCTATGCGTAAATAACCGTGAATAGCGGCTCTATTCTCAGCCCTTAATAAATTTTGAGGGTCGTTTACCGTATACAAATCTGTATGCTCATTTCTCAACCAATAAGGAGTGGAAAGAACCGTTGTGGGAGCCGTTTTTAGACGATGTTTGTATTCTTTATTTTCAGGAATTTCTTCAGAGAGATTAATTTCAGTTCCATCACTTAAACGCAAAGAATTTAAAGTGACAGGTGTAGATGATCTATTGATAGCTACGAGTTCTAGAGGAATTTCTTCTCCTAAAGCAAAACTGTGATCGTCTGCCAATAGTTCTAAATTCATTCCTAAACATTGGGCTATGATTTCTTTACACAGCGCAACTTTTTCATCGCGCAATTGAGGATCTACAATTTGTTCCATGTAGTTCAATATTTCGAGTAAAGCAGGGATGTTTTGTGCAGGGTCTTGGAAATTGAAATTCTCCAAGAGTTTATTGAAGCGCTTTTCCACATTGCTTTTGGTCAAATTAAACCAATCTCGTTGTGCATGTTCAAAGAAAGAGTTTTTAAGTTTTTTACCCTTCAAATGCTCAAAGTACTCTATTTGCTCACCGCGCTCAAGCAAGTTTCCAAAGCCTTGACATTTATGCTGAGAACGTGCAAGCGTTCCAATTTCGTTGTAAGATTTTCCTAACATCGGGGCGTATCCTCCAATGTCTTTAACCAAGTAATTTGGGTTGTTGGCAGCAGAATCAGCTATGCTCGGATTCCACCAATACGATGAGTTCCAATAAACGCTGTTTACTTGCCAAGTTCCTAATTCCTTTACTTGTTCTGGTAAATACTTGGCATCGGCCGCTTTATCAAATGCTTCTAATGCAAGAAGGGCAGAGGCGGTGTGGTGACCATGTCCGGCTCTTTTATCGGGTGGGAAACGCGTTACAATCACATCTGGTTTAAAGCGACGTATCATCAAAACTAAATCCGCCATCAATACATCCTTACCCCATTTTTGGAAAGACTCTTCTGCAGATTTTGAATAACCGAAATCCACGGCCTTTGAAAAGTACTGTTTGGCATGATCATGCGATCTTGCAGCCAGCAATTCTTGGGTACGCAATACACCTAAAGCATCACCTAACTCATTTCCGATTAGGTTTTGTCCGCCATCTCCACGGGTTAAGGAGAAGTAGGCCGTTTCTGCTTTTTCTCCCAAAGAAAACCAAGCCAAAGCTCTGGTATTCTCATCGTCGGGATGAGCAGCAACATATAACACACGTTTTAAAGAGTGTAATTTTTGCAGTTGAACATAAATGGAAGAGGAAGGTTCTGATGCCTTCGCAAATGAGGTAAAGAAAAGGGTAAGTATTAAAATTCCCTGGGTGATATAATTTCTTTGCATAGGGCTAAAAATAAATAAAAGAACCAGCCTTTAAAGCATATTTTTTGACAATAAATGACAATCCAATTACTTTAAGAATCCACGCTTATTATTTCATCCCTTTTTCCCCGAATCTTAAAACATTCTTGTTTCAATTAAATTTTTAAATGACTTTCTTTGCGCCCAAATTTCGAGGTATAGAGATGTACTTCGACACTTTTCACCCGAAAAATTAAAATATGAAGCCTGGTATTACGAATAATATCAAAACACAAGATAGTGATCCCAAAAGTTGGGTTCCAAATTTTCCAAACCCTGCTGATTTTAGGTTTGACTATTTTAAGTTGTTAAAAGAATCTCCAAATGGATTAGCCAAACTAGAGCAAGACCAACCCTCAGTTGCCATAATGGGCGCGGGAGTAGCGGGAGTTACGGCTGCTAGAGAATTGTTGCGATGTGGTTATAAAGTGACCCTTTTTGAAGCTTCTAATCGCATTGGAGGAAGATTATATACCTTGAAAAATCCTTTAGATAAAGGGATAGAGCGTAAGCACGCCGGTTTGGAAATGGGAGCCATGCGTATGCCTTTCTTTAGTAAACCAGGTGATGAAAATTGCTTGTTAGGGTATTATTTAAATCACGAGCCAGGTAGAAATAAAGCAATACTTACACCTTTCCCAAACCCTGGAGCTGCACCAGGAAATACGGGTATTTATATCAATAAAGGATTTGGACCAAAAGGGGCAGAAAGTGAAAAGCCGAGTATGATCTTTTGGCCATTGGATGAGGACGGTGTTCGTCGATACCCCAAAAATGAAGTATTGCAGAAGTTATGTGAGAAAGTAGAAGAGTTTGGAAAAAACTTCCAACAGGCTGCCAAACAATACTATACACAAAACAATGAATTGTGGACGATTTGTTGGCGTAAGCTTCGTGCACATTACCAAGGGATGAGTTTTAAAGATTTGGTGTTAGAACCCTCTTTAGACCGCGAAGAAATTTTACATAAAATTGCTCATTTAGAGGATTTTGATGGTGATTTGGGCGGTTTTGGAATGACTGCTGAAGAAGCCAATTTGTTATACATCATAGGTACAGGTGATGGAAGCTGGGGAGCATTCTATGACATCGGTGCGATGTGGTTTATTCGTTGTACTTATTTTGGTTTTGACTCTAACCTACAAACGGTAGAAGGTTTGGCCCACCCAGAGGAATTGCCCTATTTTATGCGAACTGTCTTAGATTCATCAACTCCACAAAAGGCCTTTGAAGGACCAAGTTATGAAGGAATTCAAGGTTTGGCAGAATACCTAATGTTTGCACCCTTACCAGGGGAAGAAGAGAAGTCTTTGTTTACCGAAGGGGATTTGTTCATGGAAACTCCTGTAACTAAAATTAAAAAGACAGAGAAAGGTGTGTTGGTCTACTCAGAGCAGCATCCCGAGGGACAATTTTTTGACAAGGCTTTGGTAACCTCTACCAAATGGGCAGCGCAATTGTCTATGGATTTTGAAGGTTTCCCAGAAGAAGAGTTACCGCAGGATAAAATCATTGCCGCACAAACGCAGCACAACATTTCGAGCTGTAAATTATTCTTCCCTTTAAAAGCCAGGTATTGGGATAAAGAACAATTTCCTGACTGTAAAATTCCACAAGTTTTGGTAACAGACACCTTGATACAAGACATGTATGGATTAGCATGGAGCAATAAACCAGAAGATCCGGGTGTGATTTTGGCCAGCTATACCTGGGAGGATGATTCGTTGAAACTTTTGGCTTTCAACAATGAAGAATTGAGTGATATCGTGCTCAAAGAGTTGAAGTCTATAACCATGGAAACCTTGGGAGAGGATATTACTGAATACATAGATACTACAAAACCTGTTTCTATACAATGGATCAAAGAACCAACCTATTTGGGATGTTCTAAATTGTACAGAGCCCACAACGAGGCAGAGAACATGATAGATTTGGGCTACAATGAACATTTCGCCAAAGCTTCGCATTTGTATTTTGCAGGTGAGAATTATGGGGTAGAAGGTGGTTGGACAGAACCAGCGTTGCGTTCTGCCTTAGATTGTGTGTTGCACATGATTAAACATACACCGGGAGCAGTGCTTCAACATCCGAATTTCTCATTGGAAGAAGATTATCCTTCTTGGCCAACCTATGATTATAAGAAAGAAGAACAAACCGTTAAGGTAAGTACAGATACAGAGTTGTTTTCAGTGAATTAATTGGTCTTACCAGTGCTAGAGAAATATTAATTTATCGTTCCGCTCGGAAACCTATATCTATTGAATAATTAAATGATCTGATTCAGGTTATCGAGCGGAGTCGAGATGAGCGACATACGAAGCGTGAAATACTACTCCGGGGAAACTTAAACAGCAGTTTGAATAAGCTGTGCTAATTGTTCAATTTCTTCTGCTGTATTAAACGCATGCACACAAACTCTCAACCTTTCTTCGCCGGGTTTAACAGTAGGAGGAAGTATGCACTTAATACCTATGTTAGCTGCCTTTAATTTCTTTTCCCAAGCTTTTAAGGTGTCTATATTGTCAGCAGTTAAACACTGTATCGGACTACCATTGTTTTTCAATCCAAATACATCACAAAAGCGAGCGATGTTGGCTTGCAATTTTAGTTGTAAAGCCTTGAAGTCGGTTTGTGTTATAATTTGCTGAACGCGGTAAACACTGGTTTCTGGAAGGGTAGTGGTGTAAATGAAGGAGCGTGCAAAGTTCACTAGGTTGTCCTTTACCAATTGAGAAGATAGCACCACAGCACCGTGCGCTCCAAATCCTTTTCCAAAGGTGAGTAGACGTGCAAAAACTTCATCTTCTAATCCTAGTTCTTCTATTCTTCCACCGCCATTTTTACCAAAACAAGCTCCGGCATGAGCTTCGTCTACAATTAAATGAGCACCGTATTTTTTACAAATTTCAACCGTTCCTTTTAAGTCGGCCAAATCTCCGTGCATGGAGTAGAGCGATTCTATCAAAACAAAAACTATCCCTTCTGCCTTTTGCAAGCGTTCTTCTAAATGAGAAAGTGAGTTGTGTTTGAAACTGTAAGATTTACAGCGCGCCAATATCAATCCATCTCTAGATGAAGCATGGATGTGTTCATCGTAAATTACGGTATCATGACGCTTCACCAAAGCTTGTAACAAGCCCAAATTGGCATCGTAACCTGAATTGAAGAGCAAAGCTGCTTCTGAATGGAAGTGTTGGGAAAGTTGTTCCTCCAATTC
>NZ_JBVCPV010000084.1:0-11778 GCF_057456495.1 Lishizhenia sp.
GATTATAATCAAGGAAGTAACATAGATGCTGCCGCTACCCTTATTGATTGGGAAACACAGGGATACTTTGGGGAGTACGCCAATGGTTACCCTTTAAACTCTAGCTTTTTTACCTACATCCGTAAAGGATATTGGAAGGATAAAGGAAAAAAATACCTCCTGCTAAGAAAAAACACAAATGGCGTGTTGAGCTATGGATGGGTAAAACTGGAAATGAGCAACTATCGATCTGTAGGTATCTATGAAACGGCTTTTTGAAGCTGTAATTATTCTGACTATGATACTTATCCTCCCGAGAAGTTTGGAGCTATTGGATAAAAGAAAAATTTAAATCAGTGCTATCCTAGCTCCTTCGCTCCCAATTAAATATCCAAAATGACACTTTAGTACTTGACCATTAATTTGTTCCTCGGTGAATCCATTTTTTATTATTTTTATTTCACTAAAAATAAACTCGCCATATGGACCTCCAAAGAATCAAAATCTTCGTTTGTTGCATTTCCTACCTCCTCGTAGCGTTGAACCTCCTGTTTATGGTAGATTATCAAGACCTCTCCTGGGAAGCTAATAAATCCAGTTTCATCGGTATATGTACAGGTTTATTAGTCGGAACAAATATGTTAATTTCATTACGTACCGATACTAAAAACACTCAAGTGAAAAGTGAAGAAAGAATTTAAGAAGGGTAATAATAATATCTTCCTTTCATTAAATTTGTAGGATGCGCAGTTCATATTCACCAGAGGAAATTGAAACATTTGTTCAGGACTTTAAAAAGTATCGTCACGTTAAAGAAACCATAGGTCTAGCTCAACAACCGGACTTCTTAAAAGCTGTAGTAAACATTGCCCAAAGAACAGATTATCCTTATCCAGAATACAGCACTTGGTACCTCAGTAAAGTTGCCGAGGCCAAAAAATACCCCATACACCTTATTCAAAAAGAACTCTTGGACTTGTATTTAGAACATGAAAATCCAGGACTGCAGCGAAGCGTACTTAAAGCACTCACCTTTTGCCCAATTATCGCCTACAAACAAGGAGAATTTTTAGACAAACTCTTTCAAGATTTAGCAGCACCAGAAGTTAAAGTAGCCGTTAAAGTGCATGCCTTGGAAAACCTACAAAAATTCATACCTAATTACCCCGAACTTTTGGGCGAAATACAACATACCGTAGAAATGCAACGCGATAACTTCACGCCCGCCTTAAATGCAAGGTATAAAGCTTTTTGTAAGAAAAATAAATTAACATAACCCATATGAAAAATCTATTCTTCATCTATCTCCTTTTTCCGTTCACCCTTTGCTTGGGTCAACAAGTAAAATACAGTCATTACAACACCTATATCGGTACCTATAAAAATGGAAAACTGAAAATAATTGATATGATCGCTGCTCCCCGTACAAGTTTTTATGACAGTACAGGCAGGTATGTTTCCAATACCCTCTATAATGACTCCTTATTTGGTGAAGTGCAACAGAGCTTTGAGTATACCTATGACGCTTTAAATAGAAAAGAAAGAGAATATTACACATGGGGCAATGGAGCTCCAAATTCTTTCATTCACTATTATTACGATAGTTTAGATCAAAATATACGTCAAGAATTTTATGACTTACCAGACACCACACTTACTTCTGTAAAGTTTTTCAATTACGATAAGCATGGAAATTTACTCACAAAAACCCAGTCCTTTAACAATAACCCTCCCATTTTATTAAAAGAAAACACCTATACCTACGCAGGAGATAGTTTAGAATCTTGTATATCTACAACCTACAGTTTAAACGGTGTTCTAACGGAAAAGGAGGAGATAATTTATCAAAATAATAAACCTGTACAAGAAACAGATCTCCTTAAAAAAGAAACTACGTTATTGAGCTATTATCCATCTGGAAGGTTAAAAAGTAGAGAAAGAGATAATTACAAGGATGAATACTTTTATGAGGTAGATGCATACGGCAATGTTACCTTACGCGCAGAAATTTTTAATGGAATTGAAGGAGAAATAAGAGTGTTTTCCTATGAATATTATGAAAGTGAATAAGGCTACCATTTCTGGCTATTCACTGTAGTCCCGAGCATTTCATTTAAGTGCACATTCCCCTAAAAACAACACTTCTATGGTCGTGCTTTTTTAGGAGTGTTTACTAAAATTCAAAGCTAGGGCGCTGCCGTTGCTATCCAGGGCAGATTTCTTCTTATTTTCACGCTATGGAAGTAAAAATCGTGAACCTCTCGCCAAAGTCATTTGTAGGATATAAGCAAGAAATGAGTTTAAGTGAAAACACTACACCAAAACTTTTCCAACAACTCATGCAATTAAGAAGTAAAGTTGAACAAAATGCTTCTTTCATCTACGATATCAAAATTTATCCGTCTTCCTATTTTCAAAACTTTTCCCCTACAACTAATTTTATCAAATGGGTTGCATTGGAAAATACACCTCAACTTGGCTCTTGTAAATTGGATGGCATAACACTTTCTGGTGGACTTTATGCAAAATTCAATAACCCATACGGCTTTGGAAATCCTAAAGTCTATCAAGACATTTTTCAAAAATGGCTTCCTTCCTCTGATTACCAGCTCGATCAAAGACCTCATTTTGACGTTTTTGTACCACAGAAAGATCCCTCTCAAATTGCAGAAGATATTTTTATCCCAATCAAACCCAAGTAAAATTACCGCTTAAACACATAATACACCATTCATGTATTAAGATAAAAGATTTATAGTACCTTGCATTGCAAAGTACCTTTTAAAAAATATATCTTTGTTATGTATTAGTACTATAAGAATTAAATTATGAAATTAGAAAATACAAAAGCTCAAATGCGTAAAGGGATATTGGAGTATTGTATTCTCTCTATATTAAACGTCAAAGAAGCCTATCCTTCAGAGATAATAGATCAACTGAAGGCCGCCAAAATGATCGTTGTAGAAGGAACACTTTACCCCCTACTTACGCGACTACTCAAAGCTGACTTACTCACCTACAGATGGGAAGAATCAACGAGTGGTCCACCTCGTAAATATTATTCACTCACCACAGCAGGTGAAAATTTCTTAGCTGAATTAAATGCTACCTGGAACGAACTAAGCACAGCTGTAAACATTATTACTCAGAAATCATGAACAAGACGATATCTATCAATTTAAGCGGACTCATTTTCTACGTAGAAGAAGAAGGATATGAAAAGCTAAGGGCGTATTTAGATAATATTCGTGCGCAATTTAAAAACAGCGATGAAGCAGAAATGGTCATCGAAGATGTTGAATTACGTATTGCAGAAATCTTTACAGAAAGAGCCAATGGTGGTCCTGTAACTAGCCAAGACGTAGACCACGTTATCACAGTAATGGGAGAAGCAACAGCCTACGCCCCAGATGAGGAAGAAGACGAAACTTCCGGTCAACAATCATCTACAAAAACCAACACCGTTTACGTTAAAAGCGGATTGTACAGAGATCCAGAAAACGGTTACATCGGTGGTGTTTGTGAAGGGTTGGGTCATTACTTCAATTTAGATGCTCATTTGGTACGTGCACTACTAGTTATTTTCGTGCTATTGGGTGGTTCTGGTATCCTTATCTACATCATTCTTTGGGCTGTTTTGCCGGCGGCTAAGAGTACCAATGACAGACTCAAAATGAAAGGTGTCGCCGTTACCGTAGAGAACATATCCAAGGAAGTAAACAAAGCTGGAGAAACGATTACAAGAAAATCCAAAGAGTTTTCACATAAGGTAAGAAACGAAACTTCCGATGGTTTTAAAAGCTTGGCTAAAGCATTGGTAAAAATCATAGGTGTATTTTTTATTATTGCAGCGCTCTTCTCATTAATTGCCTTTACCACATTAACTATTGGCGGGTTAGGTATAGTAGGAAGTAACGAAGAAGGTGAAATATTGTCGTTGTTTGAACTCTCTAAACTTTTTTTTGAGAACGGCTTTATGAATACTCTTGCTTGGACCTGTGTTTACATTGCTAAATTCAGTCTTATCATCCTCTTAGCATTAGTTGGAGTTAAACTGATCTGGAATACAAAAGCCAAAAGTATCAAATACTTAAGCGTATCTCTATTCGTACTTTTTATCATCACCTTCATTTCAAGCTTTGCCATTGGTATTAACACGGCTTTACAATTCGAAGCTTCTGCGGAGGACAAAGTAGAAGTAGGTGCAATAATTACAGACACTTTAGAGGTACATTATTTTAGTGACAGACCTGTAAACTCTAGTGCTATTTACAGAACAGAACGCGATGAAGTGTTGCGTTTAGAAGACGAAAATATCCTCTTGCGCTTTGAAGATATGGATTACCGTACCAGCGAAGACAGTATGACGCGTATTTACCACAGCTTGAAAGCCAACGGGGCTACATCAGTTCAAGCTTACGAAAATTTAGAGCACATCAAGCACAATGTTTACATGGAGGGTAACAAACTTTATGTGGACTTGGATTACAAATTCCCTGCAGAAGATAAGATTAGAAATCAAGAAGCAGAAATAGATATTTACAAACCTAAAAACGTCGTTGTAGAAACCTACATCAACGGGGAACATCATTCAACCAGAAGCTATAATGGCGAAGATGATGACTACAATTACAGACGTCATTACGAAAGAGGTATTCATGTGCACAGCGATGATCACAACGGTAAACATGAAGTAAATATCACTTTTTAATGAATAAAATGTTTTAGCAGCAAACAACAGCGGTAGATTTAGCATCATTTTTCAGTAGTGTATTCCTAAGTTAAACTTGAAAATCAGCAACTTCTAACGCACCTCAATGAACAATTGAGTTTTCTAACCAAAAACAGACAAAAGCCTGTAATTCAGACACTACGAATTGCGGGCTTTTTTTATTATCTTTGCAAGGCTTAAAAATACATCTATGACAAAAAACACTGAGACTCTCGAGACCGCAAATACAGATTTACAAGCATACAAAAACGAAATCATTAACGATTACAGATTGGCTTGCATATCAAGAGAAACTTCTTTATTGGGAAGACGAGAAGTTCTTACCGGTAAAGCGAAGTTCGGTATTTTTGGAGATGGGAAAGAATTGGCACAAATCGCTCTAGCAAAGCAATTCCAAAACGGAGACTTTAGAAGCGGTTACTACAGAGATCAAACTCTGATGATGGCCATAGATCAATTAAATGTACAACAATATTTTGCTGCCCTTTACGCACACACAGATGTAGCACACGAACCTGCATCAGGAGGTCGTCAAATGGGTGGACACTTTGCTACGCGAAACATAGACGAAAACGGTGAATGGAAAAACTTGATGGAACAGAAGAACTCTTCTGCTGACATCTCTCCTACTGCCGGACAAATGCCTCGTCTATTAGGTTTAGCACAAGCGTCTAAAGTGTATAGAAATCATCCTTCATTAAAGGAATTAGAAGACTTTAAGAAATTCACCAACGGTGGAAACGAAGTTGCTTTTGGTACGATTGGAGATGCCTCAACATCAGAAGGTCCTTTCTGGGAAACAATGAATGCTGCAGGAGTTTTACAAGTACCTATGGTAATGAATGTATGGGATGATGGATACGGTATTTCTGTATCTAGAGATCACCAAACAACGAAAAGCTCTATTTCTGAAGCCTTGGCTGGATTCCAAAGAACAGAAGACAAAAAAGGATTCGAAATCTTCGTTACAAAAGGATGGGATTACGCAGACCTTTGTATTACTTATGAGAAAGCTGTAAAATTAGCACGTGAAGAGCAGATTCCTGTTTTGGTTCACGTTAAAGAAGTAAACCAACCGCAAGGTCACTCTACTTCTGGATCTCACGAGCGTTACAAGTCTGAAGAAAGATTACAGTGGGAGAAAGATTTCGACTGTATAGAGAAATTTAAACAATGGATTACTTCTACTAGCCTTGGTGAAGATGCTGCTATTGCAACTGTTGAGGAATTAGAAGCCATAGAAAAAGAAGCAAAAAAAGAAGTTAGAAATGCGAAAAATGCTGCGTGGAAAGCCTTCACTACAGATTTATTAGCAGACCTTTCTACTGCCGTTCAATTGATGAAGAACGTTGCTGATGCTTCTCCAAACAAAGCATTCATCAACAAGGAGATTGAAGCTTTGGAAAATGCATTCGAACCTATTCGTAAGGATGTATTAAACGTGGTAAGAAGCGTTATTCGTAAAGTAAGAGGTGAAGAAAACACAGCGAAAACTGCTTTAGTAAACTGGTTAAATACTCAGTTGAACAACAATGCACAACGTTACAGCTCTGCACTTTACTCTTCTTCTAAATACAGCATAGCTAACATCACTCCAGTTGCACCGACTTACGAAGGTGAAGAAATGGTAGATGGTAGAATTGTATTGAGAGATAACTTTGAGAAAATCTTTGAAAAATATCCAGAAGCATTAACTTTTGGTGAGGATACAGGTAAAATTGGTGGTGTAAACCAGTCTATGGAAGGTATGCAAGAGAAATTCGGTGAATTAAGAGTTTCTGATACTGGAATTAGGGAGGCTACCATCCTTGGACAAGGAATTGGAATGGCCATGAGAGGTTTACGTCCTATCGCTGAAATTCAATACTTGGATTACTTGTTGTACGCTATCCAGATTATGTCTGATGACTTAGCAACGGTACAATACAGAACGGCTGGTGGACAAAAAGCACCATTAATCATACGTACACGTGGTCACCGTTTAGAAGGAATCTGGCACTCAGGTTCTCCTATGGGAATGATCATCAATGCCATTAGAGGTATGCACGTTTGTGTTCCAAGAAACATGGTACAAGCCGCAGGTATGTACAACTTGCTAATGGAAGCAGATGAGCCAGCATTAGTAATTGAGCCATTAAATGGATACAGAACCAAGGAGCAAAAACCAAGTAACTTAGGTGAGTACAAAATTCCGTTGGGTATTCCTGAAATCGTAAAAGAAGGAACTGATTTAACCATTGTTTCTTACGGTTCTACCTTTAACTTATGTGCGCAAGCTGAAAAGTTAATGGCAGAAACAGGAATGAATGTAGAATTAATAGACGTTCAAACTTTGTTACCGTTTGACGTGAACCACATGATTGTTGAATCGTTGAAGAAAACAAACCGTTTGATGATCGTAGACGAAGATGTTAGCTCTGGAGCAACAGCATTTATCTTAGATCAAATTTTGGTAAAACAAGGAGGTTACTACCACTTGGATTCGCAACCGGTTACTTTGAGTGCTAAGGATCACCGTCCGGCTTACTCTACAGATGGAGATTACTTCTCTAAACCAAACGTAGACGATATCTTTGAAACAGCTTACGGCATGATGCACGAAGCAAATCCAACAGATTTCCCTGCTTTGTTCTAAACAAGAGAAACACATAAATAATTTAAAACGCATCCTACGGGGTGCGTTTTTTTTTGGTTTTGGGGTGTTGGGGCTATACGCGGGTCAACCGGTACGGGGGATTTTTGTATTTTCACTGGAATATGAAATGGATTTGGGGTGCCATAGTATTTTTGGGAATATTTTTTTCTTTTGCTTCTCAACGGGAGCATCGTGAATTCACTGAGCAAGTAGATTGCAATAACGACAGCTGTTACGGCTATTACCAAGGACCAGAATTCATTAAAGGAGATGATATAGCGCATCAATTTTCAAATACTATGTCGGCCAAAGTAGGTGATCAACTCAAAAAGCTTTACAGGGAACAAAATTATGTGCAGGTAAATCTAAAATCTATAAATATGTCGACTGAAGGTATGGGTAGTGGTCATGTAACCTACAAACTCACCATTCCCTTCCAAAAAGTAAGTGATTCTTGTGCAGCAAAAACCAGTTTCGACCACTGCGGAGGATGGAACCATACCCCTGCCCTCACAGCACGTAAAAAACAATTACAGAAAGCACTTTTACCCGGTGATCAATTAGATATTAGTCCCTTAACTACAACACCAGAAGGACTCCAAGAATATTGGATACAATGGCGTAATCAAAACACACAAGCAACATGCGCGGTCCAGAAGAACTAATTGTACGCTACCATTTTATTTTTGGAATCTTACAGTTCATTGTCTTTGTAATATATACAAACTTTTATGCGAGAACTCACCAAAACATAAAGCTTCAACGTCGTAAACTAAAGCGACAAAGTAAAAATCATCAAAAGATTAAACAATTCATTGCAGCGCAAGAGAGAAAACTAAAAAATAGGAAAAAGCAAATCTGGTTCTACTATTTCGGTATATCAGGAATTCATATTTACATCCTCGCATCATCATTTAAAAAAGATCTCTGGTCCCCATTTACACCTTTGATTATACTCGTCATTATTGTCTTATTAACCATGATAACGAACTGGTTAAAGGGCGCAAGTGTTGGCGTACAAAAAGGTAAAGAACCACCGTCAGTGAATCAATATCAGTAATTTAATTTGGCTGTTCGGGCGCGTCATCCGCTCTACTCCTCCCCTTTTCATACATTCAACTAAAAAAATTAAGGGGGCTTCTATAGTCGCCCCCAAATATTAAGTTTCATGGTACTAAAAGTCTACGGGGTGTCGCTGCTACCGCTAACAGAGCTAACATCTTCTCCCTACCTACACTTCCTTACCTCCGGCGTATTCGAGCTATTTAATGATTTTGCTATTTCCTTTCACAATTAGGTGTACTGCAAAACCTAATTCTCCAATTACAGCGCATCCTAATAAAATTCCGTTAACAATACTCCACACTTGATTTTCTGACAGAAAGAAATGGTACAAACAATCCGTAAAATATCCTATTCCTCCTAAAAACACAAAGCCTTGCATCCACTTAGCAATTTTGGACTTACAGATTAAGAAAGACAAGGCAACCATGTGCACCGCAAAAAACAATTGCCAAGCAAACACACCCATACCATGAATTTCTAAAAACAAATAACTCCAATTTTCAAGATCCTCCTGCTCCATACTTAAACCTGCATGCAGCATTATATAAGGCACCACATAAAAGATTAAGTTCACGCTCATTATAATGGCCATCGCTATTCTACTCAAACCAGCCACCTTAACCGCTGTTTTATTGTATTCCGAAAACAAACGCATGAGCATCACCGTCAATAATGTTTCAATTAAGATAATGAGTAAATCGCCCAAAAAACCTAATTGAAATAAAGTCTGATGCGCTATTAGATGCTGAAAGGTAGCTGCGGCATCTCCTTTTACCATCAATGTTTCACCTACGTACATTATACTAAATCCACCTATTAATGCAATTAAGAAATAAAGGCTCCCCGCTGTTCTTGCAAATTTCATTGTCTCCATCTTATTCTATTTTTTTCACAAAGTTCTGGTAACAAGATTCAGTTTGCATTGACTTAAGTTAAGAGATTCATTTGTATCAATATCCCCCTATAGTTTTAGTGGCTTTTTTCGTTCTAACTTTAATGAAATAGCTTTTGCGAAAGGAATTTCAAAGACTTCCTTCCATTCCCTTCTTTTTTAAATCAGCTTTCTTTACATTTAACAAAAAGACCACGTGAAAAAACTCATAGCCAATACGGTAAAACTTCAGGCATACTTCAACTTTACTTTTGTACTTAGTATCATCGCCTGTATTACACTATTGTTTGACTATGGTTTTCAAAAATCACTTGACATAGAAATAAACTTAGTGGTATTCTACCAAGTCACGCTAAGTTTTGGAGTTATAGCGTTTGTTTTGCGACTCTTGAGAATGGCGCACAAACCTAAAATACCCGTCTTCCTCTTTGATATTATTTCTACGCTCTATACTTTAATCATCATAGTAAACCAATTGGTTCATCTTATAGGTGTGCTAGATTACAACTTTCTACATCATGACACGTGGTTATCTATAGCCGTTTTACTCATGTTTATCAGAGAGTTTTCGGAAATACGTATTCAATATAAACGCACGCTATTAAACCCTGCTCAGCTTTTCATTCTAAGTTTTCTTTTTATCATCTTAATTGGAGCTTTATTACTCAAACTCCCCTTAGCCACTTCACAGGGTATTAGTTTTTTAGATGCAATTTTCACCTCTACTAGTGCCGTTTGCGTAACCGGTTTAATCGTTGTAGATACGGCCACAGCTTTTACTCAATTCGGCCAAACAATAATTATGATATTGATACAGGTTGGCGGTCTAGGAATCTTAACATTTGCCAGTTATTTCAGCTTTTTCTTTAAGGGGAAAAGTTCCTATGAAAATCAACTCACACTCAGTGAAATCACCAATGCTAAACGCCTCTCTGAAGTTTTCACAACTTTCAAGCGTATAATTATCATCACCTTTGGTATAGAATTAATTGGTGCAATTCTTATCTATTTTAATTTAAATGCAAAAGACTTTATACACGTTGGAGATCAATTATTTTTTGCTGTTTTTCATAGTATTTCAGCCTTTTGTAATGCAGGATTTTCCATATTAAGTGATGGAATAGCTGATCCTCAATTTAAATTCAACTATGGTTTTCAAATCATTCTTATTGGACTATTTATATTAGGAGGTCTAGGTTTCCCTATTTTCTCTAACATCTTCAACTACACACGTAGGTTTGTTATTCGAAATCTTTTCTTTTGGCGCAAAAATCAATTAGATAATAAACCTTGGGTACTCAACCTTAACAGTAGAATAATTCTGATTACGACCTTCTTTTTAATCTTTTTCGGAACACTGCTGTTTTTAGAACTAGAATTTGATAATACTTTGGCAGAACATGAAAGTTTGTACGGTAAATTTGTAACAGCTCTCTTCGGGGCAACAACCCCTAGAACTGCTGGTTTTAACACCTTTGATTTTGGAGATATACGTTTCCCTACCTTCATGCTAATTATGTTTTTAATGTGGGTGGGAGCCTCTCCTGGATCAACGGGAGGTGGAATAAAAACTACAACACTTGCTGTGGCAACCTTAAATCTCTTATCTATCGCTAAAGGAAAAAGCAAAATAGAGATTTATAGACGTGAGATTTCAATGCGCACGGTTCAAAGAGCCTTTGCCGTAATATCCCTTTCCCTCATTATGATAGGCTTTGGAATTACAATGGTAAGTATATTCAACCCAGATTTATCACTCAAAGAAATAGCTTTTGAATGTTTTTCAGCCTTTAGTACCGTTGGATTAACTGTTGGAATCACCACGAAACTATCTTCTTTAAGTAAAGTAGTTATTATCCTTTTGATGTTCGTTGGACGTGTAAGTATGCTGAGCATACTCATTGCAATTTTTAAACGCACCAAACACAAGAACTATCGCTACCCCATGGAAGAAATAAGCATTAATTAGTATGAAATATATAGTATTTGGACTCGGAAGCTTTGGCTCAAGTTTAGCAGAAAAATTAACCAGTAGAGGTCATGAAGTCATTGGCGTTGACAAACGCATGGATAAAGTGGATGCCTTAAAAGAAAAGATCACCCACACCATTTGTATGGATGCTACCGATGAGCTTACAGTCTCTGGATTGCCCTTAGATGATACGGATGTTGTTATTGTAACTATCGGTGAAAATGAAGGTGCCAACATAATGGTTACTGCCCTATTGAAAAATCTCAAGGTAAAACGCTTAATCAGTAGAGCTATTAATAATCTTCACGAGAAAGTTTTAAAAGCTATTGGTGTACATGAAATTGTTCATCCCGAAGAAGAAACTGCAGAACGATGGTCTAAAAAACTCTGTCTATCAAATGTTATAGACTCCTTTCAGTTGAACGACAATTATAGCATTGTTGAAATGGAAGCACCCGAACAATTTGTAGGTAAAACTCTACGTGAACTCAATATGCGCAGAA
>NZ_JBVCPV010000085.1:0-11766 GCF_057456495.1 Lishizhenia sp.
CAGAAATAGCTTTCTAAAACCCAAGATTGTTCGCGGCTCCAAACCCTAGTTTATTCTCATATTTAATAAATTCTACTGAAGTAAAATTTGACTCAATATAAGCGACAGTACCGTCACTTGAAGCATTATCCACAACTAAAATATCATTTGGGTAACTGGAATTTTCAAGACTAATCAGGCATTTCTCTATCCAATTATTACGCATACCATTATAGGTTACTATGATGCTTAATATTTTCTTCACTTTTTAAAAATTTTATCTTTTAATGTTCTTAAAAGAACCTTCAAAGAGATATTTTTAGATAAATACTCTGGATTATTTAAAAGGTAAAACTCTCGTTCATTTACTCTACTTTTTAACCCTTTAATTTTTTCATTTAATCTATTTCTTAGTAAAACTGAATTATTCTCATTTATCCAATCACAAGAAATTAACAATGAAAACATCTCTAATTGAATCAAATCTTTATTCAAATTATCCAGAGCAGAAAACACTCCTACATCCTTTCTATAAACGGACATTGATTGATTTAGTTTTACAGCGTAACCTCCATTTGACAATAAAAACAAATAAAGAGGATAATCTCCTACTAGGGATTTTGAGAATGCCAAATATGGTTTAAAATCTCTAGGCCGCCTAAACATGACCGACGGAGTATGTATACAGTTCCCATATTCTAATAAATCGCCTATAGTGATTTTATTCTTTCCTATCTTTTGATAAGTAGGCTTTGCCATATAGTCTTCAACCAACTCACCATTTTTCTCCAAAACCTTTAACTCATGGAAACAAATCACACAGTCATCATTCTCCTCCAAAAAATCAACCTGCTTTTGCAACTTTAAGGGATCCGTCCAATAATCATCCCCTTCGCACAAAGCAATATACTTGCCTTTACATTGGTTCAAAGCCCAAATGAAATTCGGCATCATTCCTTTATTTTCAGTATGTCTGGTATAACTAATGATTACCTCACCTTTATAGGTATCTAGTATTTCTTGAATAACTTTTTGACTGTTGTCTGGAGAACAGTCTTCCGCAAGAATCAACTCTACTTTAAAATTGGTTTCCTGCATTAATACACCGTGAATTGCTTCCGCTATAAAATGCTCATGATTATAAGTTATCATGCATACTGAAACTGTGATATCCGCTGAATTATTCATTTTGCAGGGTTCCCTTTTAATACTTTTTTTTCAAAAACAGATTTCGTCACAACAGAACCTGCTCCTATCACAACATCATCTGCAATCTTCAATTTTGGTAAAACAGTCGCATTTGCACCACAACTTACCTTATCACCAAACTCAACTTGCCCTAATAACACCGCCCCTGGAGAAAGTTCGCAGAAATCCCCCACTTTACAATCATGTGTTATTTGTACATTATGATAGATCAATACTCCTTTCCCTATCTCTACGCCATTGGCTAATGTTGCATGATGAAGAATTGTAGCCCCTACACCTATGGTTACAGCTTCCTTACCAATCACACATTTTTCACTAACAACACTCGTCAACGCACCACCAAAACGGGTAAACTTCAACGCCAATTTCTCTCGAAGAATTGGATTTCCTATTCCCAAACTAAATTGAGAGCCCTTTTCTTTAAACCACTTTTGGACCTCATCTTCATTCCTTAAAACTGAACATCCAAACAAACAGGTTATTGCATTAACATCATCGTAAAAAGCTATTTCGTCCTTAGAATATTTCTCTAGAACCACATCAAACAATTCTCTAGCAAATCCTCCAGCTCCAACTATAAGCATGCTTCTATGATTTTTGAAATTTGTTGTTGATCAATAGGTGAAATACTTTCCCACAAAGGCAAACACATTACCCTTTTGGAGATTTCCTGAGCAACGGAACAGTTATTTGCAACCACATAATCTAACTCCTCCAAACAAGGATAAAAATACCTTCTGGGGTAAATATTTTCTGTATTTAGCGCTTTCTGTACCTTTAGTAACTCCTCCTCACTCTTAAAAACGACAGGATAATAATGATAGTTGGGTGAAGTGCCTGCTCTTAATTTTATTTTTTGCAAATCCCTTCCTTCAAGAAGTTCGTCATAAATGGCTACTGCTTTTTTACGACCTTCAGAAATCTCAATAATATGATCAAAAACTGCCAAGCCCATCGCGGCCTGTAATTCACTCATCTTCGCATTGATTCCCAAGCCGTGGAAGGCTTCTTGACCTTTATGTCCAAAATTATGGTGATAGAAAAGTTTGTCTTGTAACTCCTGATCTTTGGTGAACCACGCTCCACCTTCTCCAGTATGAAAAATTTTAGTAGCGTGAAAACTACAGGTACTTACATCTCCATAATTGAATATACTTTGTCCCTTGTATTGCACCCCAAAACAATGGGCTCCGTCGTAAATCACTTTTAAGTTATGCTTATCTGCTATGCTTTGAATTGCTTCTACATGACATGCATTACCAAATACATGTGTCGCTAAAATTGCCGTAGTTTTTTCTGTAATAGCTTCCTCAATTTTACTTTCATCTAGGGTCCAATATTCGGGATCTATATCCACAAAAACTGGCGTACATCCCTCCCAAACAATGGATGATACCGAAGCAACATAAGAAAAAGGTGTTGTAATCACCTCTCCTTTTATCTCCAGGGTTTTCAGAGCAATTTGTAAAGGCAAGGTTCCGTTGGTTGTTAAAGTCATATGTTGTACTCCCAAATAGGCGCGTAGCTTCTCCTCCAATTCTTCAACGAGTTCACCACGATTGGTCAACCAATTATTCTCCCAAGCTTTTTTCAAATAGGCTTGATATTCCTCTTGTGGAGGTAAATATGTTTGGGTTACGTTTATCTTCATCTACAATTGCTTCATATCAATTTCATAAGGAACCCACATTTGTTCTCCATCATGTTGGGTAAACTGAACAGCATCATTGTGTCGTACCAAAGGAGTTCCTCCATCCGATAGTAATACATCTAAACTGTACTTGCCCTTTGTTAGTTTATCAAAAGAAAGTCGAACAACCATTTCCTCCACTCGTGTCATTTTTAGATCTAGCGAAAGTACTTTACCCGCTATAGGTCTTTGCTCTTTGTCTTTTAACTCAACATACAATTCCGGGTCAGTAATGACAAAATCATTCACCTCGTTTCTCAATGAAAAGGTCAATTCATGCGAAAAGGATGCATTCGAAATTTGTGCAAGAGAAAAATCTGTTAATACCAGCTTTTCATGCGCGAGCACAACGTTAGAATCATTCACCTTAAACTTATCATAATAAAGCCCAATACCCTTCGAAACATCTCTACCATTGTATTCAGCTACGCCGTGATCCATCAAGATAATGTGGTTACAAATGCGCGAGACCATGGGCATAGAATGAGATACAAAAATCACAGCTGTATGAGGCAACAATTTGTCGATTTGTTGGAAACATTTGAGTACAAAGCCCAAATCTCCTACTGCCAATACTTCATCAATGATCAATACATCAGGTTCTAAATGGGCGGCAATAGCAAAGCCCAATCGCACCCGCATTCCTGATGAATAATTCTGAACGGGAGAATCTATGAAAGCTTCGATTTCCGAAAAAGCGATAATCTCAGCTATTTTTGCATCTATCTCCGCTCTCGTAAATCCAAGGATAGCACCATTATTATAGATATTTTCTCTTCCGCTTAATATGGGGGTAAAGCCTGCGCCTAATTCTATCAACGCTCCTACTTTTCCTCTTATTGTAATCTTTCCCTCATCTGGATTAATCAATCCATTCAAGATTTTCAACATTGTACTTTTCCCCGCTCCATTGTGCCCTATCAAGCCCAAGCATTCTCCACGTCTAAGTTCAAAAGAAATGTTCTTTACCGCCCAAAACTCTTGTTTTCGAAGTGTGGAAGTGTTCTTTTTTGCCAAAGGATTGATAGCTCCAAAAGCGTCTTTTAATCCATAAACTAAACTGCGCTTTAGATTTTTACAGAATTTCTTTGAAACTCCCTCAACCCTTACCAATACATCCTTATCCTCCAATGCGTTCTGTAATTATAGGTATCGTAATTCTAAATACCACCAATGCTAAACAAAATACAATTATTGCTGCTATTCCTGTCATCAAATAGTAACTCATTTGTTCTAAAGGCAACCCCAGTAAAGCATTTCTGAAGTTCGAAATTAAAGGTGTTAAAGGGTTATAATAAACAAGCTTCCCAAAAAATCCCTCAGGTTTAGGCGTCATGAATACTACTGGACTCACATACATCAATACCTGCATCAAGGGTGTAAGAATTTTCCCAACATCGCCT
Source organism: Lishizhenia sp. (assembly GCF_057456495.1). Classification (NCBI taxonomy): domain Bacteria; kingdom Pseudomonadati; phylum Bacteroidota; class Flavobacteriia; order Flavobacteriales; family Crocinitomicaceae; genus Lishizhenia; species Lishizhenia sp. The sequence continues at coordinate 4,282 of NZ_JBVCPV010000085.1, forward strand.
ATCAATAATCCAAGGGGTGTAATGAACAAGCCTATCGCTGTTCCTACCAAAAACAAGGCAAAAAGACTGACCGGAAAAAATAACATGCTCCCACCCATTTCAACGGGATAAATCAACATCAAGACAAGGAGAATAATCAACTTCACCAAAGTATTAAAACCTGTTTTGTATACACTCGAAGTAATTAAAGCTTCCTTTGGAAAATTAATTTTGGATAAAGTTGTACGCATGGATAGAACCATGTTCATAGGACCTAAAATGGACTCTGTAAGGATGGACCACGAAAGCGTACCTACAAATACAAAAAGTACATAATTCACATTCACCTCACCTAAATTAACGGTATTAGAACTTCGTAACAACACCCAAACCAAAGCTGTCGATAAGGGTAAAATCAAACTCCAAAGCAATCCTAAAAACGACTGTCTATATTGTGCTTTGATATCTCGCTTTGCCAATTGCAATGCCAAGAAATTAGATTTCCGCAAGGCACCTAAACCTTCGCGCAAAACACGCCAAAACGAAAGTTCTTTTTTACTTGAATATATTCTTGTGGGTAATGAGTCTGACATAAGCTGCAACAACTTACCCAAAGTTAAAAGAATATCCCTCCCGCCCTTCGTTTTCACCTGGTATTTTATTTAAGCGCCCAGGATTACTCGTTGAATGGAATTCATTGAACCATTTTCAACCATGCCAATAGATGCTTCAATAGGTTGTTAATTTGTTAAATACTTGATTCGTTGAAACCACTTTTCCACTTTTTTTGTACATTTATTCACTGTAAATCAATACCCTATATCACTACTCATGAAAAAATTTCTTTACATGCTACTCCTGCTGTCTGCTCTTCCGAGTTTTGGACAAAGTATTGCGGGTTATAATTTAGTAGATTGTATAGATTCTGTTATCGGACCATGTCCCTCCGTGGAATACGTAAAGGGATATCCCAACGACAGCACTTGGGTAAATTTCAACCCTAATTATTCGGTAACACTTTATTTCAACCAAGGATGGGTAGCTCACCTCGGAGATGAAATCATCTTTGAAACAAGCTTTCATCCCGACAATTGTATCATTGAACTTATTCTTGCCAACAACACCCTTTCTAACCAGCACCTTGTAGATACTACTGATTGGACCGCTCTTCCTGATGTTTATTGGAAATTTAGATATACCAACAACTGCTATTTGGGTGGGGTCACCTTGTCGGGTAGACATTATTTACCCTTGGATTTCACGACCGATTTTGGACTTTCCACTACAGATCATGTTATAGGCGCTAAAATCACCATGTTGAGCACTGTAGGCTACCCCGATGTTGCCGGTGTATATATTACAGAAAACGCGTTCCCTGCTCCCGACTGTAATCCACCTCAACTTTCAGACACAATTATCTGCTCAGGTAACACCTTAGAATTCGATGCAGGAATAGACGTTCCCAACGCAAATTTCTTGTGGAGTACCGGTGATACAGATTCAATACTTACTATTACCCAAGGTGGAACTTATACCGTCAGCATAACTTCAACCTATTGTGTTTTCAATGATACAATCATTGTAGATTCAATAGGAAATATAGCTTTTGATCTAGGAGTAGACACGCTTTTGTGTGGCGATTCTCTTTTTAATATTAGTTCAGGTTTAAACAACAACTACGATTTCCTGTGGTCTACCAACCAAATAACATCAAACATCACCGTAGATAGTACTGGACTTTATTGGCTCACGGCTGCTGATTCTTTGTGTAACAAAACCGATAGTATTCACATAACTTTCCAAGACCAACCCATGACTAACCTAGGAAACGACACTACTTTCTGTGATGAGCTCATCGGTTATTTGTACAATCAGTACGTTAACCAAGGTAGCAACACTTGGAGTGATGGCTCTAGCGCGGACACCTTAGCGGTTGAGTTACCGGGTGTCTACTGGTTAACCGTTACGAATGGAAATTGTACAGCTACCGACAGCATAGCGGTAAATTTTGCGGATTATCCAACCATAGATCTGGGCAGCGACACATCCATTTGTCCTGGCGATTTTATAAGTTATGACTTTACAAATATGGCACAAAACATTATGTGGTCAGATGGAACATCAGATTTTACAAATGCTTTTTATACAGATCAACAGATTTGGGTGTCTGCAGCCAACGAAAGCTGTGCCATACAAGACAGCATCAACCTCTGGATAACAGCGCCCATTGAATACAACCTCCCTCCCTATCAAGAAGTTTGTTTTGATGATCATTTAACACTCGAAGTTGAAGCAGAAGATGTGGATATCCAATGGCCAGACGGAAGCACAACTCCTAGCTTTGAAGTACAAACTGCGGGAACTTATACCGTAACACTTAGCAATTTGTGTGAAACCATCAATGTTTCAACAGACATCTTATTCATCGATTGTCAATGCCCCTTGTACGTTCCCAATTCCTTTACGCCAGACGACAATGATATCAACAACAGTTTTCAACCTAAAACCAACTGTAACCTCAATAATTACACCCTTACTATTTTCAACAGGTATGGAGAAATCCTCTTTCAAAGTCATGATTTCAACGCCTCTTGGGATGGAACTTACAAAGGTCAAGCCTGCAAAACAGACACCTATACCTATACACTCGAATACACCAATACGGTAACCAATAAAAAAGAATTTAAGACAGGACATGTCGTATTATTAAGGTAGGCTCCCCCCAATTAAAAATTGGGCCGGGCTATCCGCTACTACTCCACTCCCGAATGAATTCGGGATGCGGGGTAACCGCTACTATCCCTGGTAGTAAAAAATCAAAGCTCCAAACACTCCAACTAAGGTTCTCACGCAGAGCAGGGTGACAAATCCTTCCATTCGTTCAATCCTTCAAATCTTCAAATTACTTTCCCCAAACTTAGGTTCTCGAGCGGTAGCCGAGAGACAAACTATCAAACATTCAAATCTTAAACCCTAAATCTTTGAATCCTTGAATTGTTGAATCTGTAACCCCATCCATAATGTATCGTTTAAGTATGGATAAAGTAGGACCTCTACCATATTCAAGCAATACAAACTAAGCCCTTTCAAGCCTGAGCAATCTAATATAAATAGCTATATTTATCAGCTAAAATTAAAGGAGCATAACATGGACATTTTAATGAAAGCAGCGCAGTTAATTCTATCGCTTTCTATATTAATCGTTTTACACGAATTCGGTCACTTTATTCCAGCACGTTTATTTAAAATCCGTGTAGAGAAATTCTACCTTTTCTTTGATGCATGGTTCTCTTTATTCAAGAAAAAAATTGGAGATACTGAATGGGGGATAGGATGGTTACCTTTGGGTGGTTATGTAAAAATCGCCGGTATGGTAGACGAGTCTATGGACAAAGAACAATTAGCCAAACCTCCACAACCCGATGAATTCAGAGCCAAGCCAGCTTGGCAACGTTTAATCGTTATGGTAGGTGGAGTTACGGTAAACGTTATTGTCGGTTTCTTTATATACATCATGATCATCTTTGGTTATGGAGAATCAAAAATCACCAACGAAGGATTAACACACGGATTAAGCATTCACCCTGCGCTAGCAGAATTGAATTTAAATTTTAGAGATGGTGATAAAATCTTATCGGTTGAAGGCGAAGAGTTTTCTGGATTAAAAGCACTATTACCACAGATCTGGTTAAGAGGATACAGAGAATTAGAAGTTTTGCACGAAGATGGAACTACTGAAAAAATCACGCTACCGAATCAAGTAGAAGGTGAAGATTTAGACAGATGGATGTTCCAAAATGATGCCGTTCGATTGTTCACTCCTCGTGTACTAACCATTGTTGACACATTGTCTCCTGATGGAAATGCAATTAAATCTGACATTCAAAAAGGAGATCGATTGATTGCTATAAATGGAACCAATTACAATTTCTACAATGAATTCGCTCAAGAATTACGTTCTAGAAAAGATACTACAGTAGAAATCACTTTAATTCGTGAGGGTGATACATTAACAAAATCAGTAGCTACAGACACCAATGGCACGATTGGTTTTTACAATGATTTGGCTGGACAAATTAAAATTGAAACACAATCTTACAGCTTTGGAGAGTCTATCTCTAAAGGTATCGCAAAAGGTGGTTGGACCATGCACGATTACTTTGTTCAATTAAAATTCATTTTTACGAAAAAAGGTGCTTCAAGTATGGGTGGTTTCGGAACCATTGGTTCTCTTTTCCCTACCACTTGGGATTGGCAAGTATTCTGGGGAAATACAGCCTTCATTTCCTTTGTATTAGCGATAATGAACATACTACCTATTCCAGCTTTAGATGGTGGTCATGTCACCTTCCTTATTTATGAAATTATTACAGGTAGAGAGGCACCACAGAAAGTTCTAGAATATGCTCAACTTGTTGGTTTTGTTCTAATTCTGTCCTTGCTCATTTATGCAAATGGTAACGACATTTATAATTTTATTATCAAATAATTCTTTTCGAATAACAGTTAGAAAGGGGATGATCTTACGTCATCCCCTTTTATTTGCCCAATAACCTGGTGCAAAAGACAACTTTTTCCATTCTAATTCGTATTTTTCAAAAAAAATTCAATCATGAAAACTGTAAAATCACTTGTTTTAACGGCGTTAATAGGGGCCAGTGTTGTAGCGTGTAAAAAAGGAGAAGACGATCCATTTTTATCTTTAAGAGCTAGAGATTCCAGAATTTCTGGGGACTGGGTATTAGATTCTTACTCAACAAAGGATGTTTCTATCCTAACCTTTGATTTACAAGCTGACACCGTTCATTATGAAGCTTACGACTTCGATGGAGAAAATGAAATTTATTATTTCATAGATACTGCTTCTTCAGATTACCAATCAATTGAAGTAGATTACGCAATGACTATTGAAAAAGATGGTAGCTATACGACTACTACAGACTACACATACGGTCAGGAAATTAGCTCTGGTAACTGGTGGTGGACAAATGACGGGAAAAACAAAACCGGAATTACTTTCGATGACAATGAACATGCCTACGAGGTTAAAGAATTGAGAAACGATAAAATGGTGATCACACGTAATTTCTCTAGTGAAATTACAGTAGATTCATTACAATCTAATTTACTTCGTTCTTACACTGAAAAAAGAACTTACTCTAAAGTGAAATAATTCACTTTGCTTTCAATATTTGAAATGGTCAGCCTTTGGGTTGACCATTTTTTTTGCGTATAACCACAGATATACGTGAGAATTTATACACAACCACACCAACCCTCTACTCTATTTACAAACGCCGCAAACACCACCTAATTTCGCAATTCAACGTAAATACTCGTTTCTAAATTGCTCCAAAAAAGAAGGGACCTCCAAATGGAAGTCCCTCAACAATTATTTTATTCTTCTTGAATCGCTTATTTCACGATTAGCTTTTTGGTTTGCTGACTACCATCTGCTAAACTAACCCTAACCATATAAGTTCCGGCTGCTAATTTATCTGCTAATGTTATATTATTCTGACCAATCGTCGTATTAACATCTGTTTGTGTAATCACTTTACCAAGAATATCTACAACTGCAATTGACGCTTGTGTAGCTTCTGGAGTTGTAAAGTTTACATTAACCACTCCAGCACTTGGATTAGGATAAATAACGAAGTTTTCGATAATACTTTCTTCATTGATTGTCAAAATATCATTAGAAGGACTTCCGTCATACAAATTGATATCATCTATAAAGATGTTGTTTCCACCACCACTTTCGAAAGTGAATTTCACCCTAAAGTTCTCCGTCCAGAATTGACTCGTGATATTTGTTAAATGAACTGTTTCCCAATCATTTTGTCCTTGAGGAGTCCACGCTGTAGTACTAATATCTGTACCCAACTGAGACCCGAATAAAATCTTTCTTTGCGACCAGTTTTCTCCACAATCACTAGAGAAATAAACTCTTAAAACTTCATAATCTGCTGCGCTTCTTTTGCGGTATGCATATCTAAAAGTCATCGTAACACCAACATTTGGATCTACATTTGACAAATCAAAAGATTGAGAAATAAACTCATCAACAGAACCATCTGGTTGCGCGTAATTAAACAACATCGCCGAAGAATTATCTGTATAACCCGCAGAAGTTGTTCTTTGCCATTGCGCTGTACCACCGATGTTATTTCTTACCCAAAATTCAGAAGGGATTGTATTAGATACAAAAGATTCTAAGAAGGGAAGATTTGTAACTTTTGGCAATACTGTAATATAAGCTGATTTCGTTTCCGTATCTGTTACCGCTCCATCCGAAGCAGTTAAACTCACTTGATATGTACCCGGTGTATCATAAACAACTACTGGGTTTTGATCTGTAGAAGTCGCTGGTGTTGCACCAGGAAATGACCAATTCCATGATGTAGGTGCATCAAATGATAAATCTTGGAAACTTACTGCAGTCCCTGCACAAACCTCATTTGTACTCGTTTGGAAGTTCGCTTTACAGAATTGATCTGGATTATTCACTCCGGTTGCTACTAAGTTTGCAGCACTCCAAATGTTATTTCTTCCACCAACAGTTGAGTTCAAGGCAGCGTGCATTCTTGCTTTTTGTCCTACCGTAAACATTCTAGAACAGTACGAATACTCCATGTAGTTCTGAACGTTGTCTAGGTTATTATCACACGTTGTACCTTGTAAATTACAACTTGTCCAACCTAATGTAGAAGGCGTATCAGCCACTGCATCATCTATACCACAGTTACTTGCTTGACCAGGGTTATTAGAACCACCCCATAGGTGATCTAAATTTAACCAGTGTCCTACCTCATGCGTTAACGCTCTACTTAAAGAAGTAGAACCTGTACCTATAGAACCTACGTAATTAGAAAGAATGTGAATTCCATTATTCATGGTAGTTCCTGTTCCTCCCCAGTTACTTGGCTTATATGTATACCCTGCTGCTCCACCAATTTGTGCAGCTACATAAATGTTTAAGTATTCGTCTCCTGGCCAAACCCCATGTTCATTCACTACTGCCTGAATTCTATCGTAACCCGAAGCATTTGCGTCTGATGTTACTGAAGAAACCGTTCTAGTAATACCATTTGTACATTCTCCTGATGGATCAATGTTGGCCAATTTAAATTCGATTTCTATATCTGCAACTAAGTTTTTGAATGGCGTCACAACAACAGAAGTATCAGCATTCAACATTTGATAATCTCTATTCAAGATATCCAAAGCATCTAAAACTTGAGCATCAGATATATTTTCAGGACCACCGTTGTGTATCACGTGGAATACAACTGGAATGGTATAAGAAATTGTACGACTTTGATTAGTAGCAGAAATTTGGTTGTTCTGAATATACTGTTGAGTAAAATTCTCTAACTCCTGTCTAGACTCATTGTAACGCATTAATTCAGAGGGAGAGGCATTTTCTAGCATCACATCTGTTTCATGTACATGACCACACGGAACATTTCCTAACGGGTCTAACACTTCTTGAGATTGCCCCAA
>NZ_JBVCPV010000086.1:0-11759 GCF_057456495.1 Lishizhenia sp.
AAACTTCTAAACCCAATTACAGGGTTATTCGGGTTTGAATTAATATCTACTACAGGTGCAAAGTTGATGTGTATCCCTAGTGCTTTTAGTTCTTCTGCTATTATTTCTCCCTCTCTTTTTGTCAATGCTTCATCATTGGCTGCTCCTAGGGTCATTTGGTACGGTAAACGTTCTACACCTTTCAATCGCATACTTGCCCCCCATTCTGCATCCATCCCAATTAACAGGGGAATATTACTCTTTGCTTGTAAGCGTGCTATATTTTCTTTGGTCTCTTTTCGCTTTCCTTGAAAGAAGATAAAACCACCAACCTCATTCTCGGTTACGTGTTTGTCTAATTCCAACAAGTGAGCTTCGTCTCTATTGGAATACGCCGCTAACATGAAAAACTGACCAATCTTTTGACGCAAGGTCAATGAATCCAAGGTTTGCCGTGCCCAAGTATCGTCTTGCTGCAAAAATTCTGGTTCCTCATCTGCCGGAGCCAAAACAAAATTGGTAAGCGTAAACCATGTCGTTAGACTTATTAAGCCTAAAATGAGTCCTGTAGTTTTAGTTTTTCTTTGCATACTGTAAAAATAACTGTCGTTGTGTCAGCCACGACCAGATGGAATAATAATTGTTCACAAAAGAGGGTTAAATGCAGGAAACCCTTAACTTTGTTTGAGGATGAATTTACGAACATCTGCGCATAAAAATTACAAGTATCATGCTAGAACGCATTCGATTTATAAAAGTCAACAGAAATAAAAAATTTGATTACGCTCCCCGTTACTATGACGAACGCAAAGAGAAGTTGCAAGCCATGGCAGACCGTTACAACAACGAGAACAAGGGGGAAGTAACAGATGATGAAGCATATAGAAACAAAGTGAAAACGCGTATGCAGAATTCGTTTTCTATTCAAGACGAGTATAAAAATAAATCGAGAGCGTCAAATGTTCGACTTCTAATCATCTTGGGTATTCTTATTCTCATTTGCTATTATATATTTGGCACATTAGACACATTTTCGTCAGATATTATAAACATAGACCAGAAGTAAATGAGCGAAGTTATTCGATTATTACCAGATCACATTGCCAACCAAATTGCAGCCGGAGAGGTGATTCAACGCCCTTCATCTGTAGTGAAAGAATTAGTAGAAAATGCTATAGACGCAGGAGCTACTTTTGTGGAACTTGTAGTGAAAGATGCCGGAAAGACTTTACTTCAGGTAATTGATAATGGTGGCGGAATGTCTGAAATAGACTTGCGCATGAGTATAGAACGTCATGCTACCAGTAAAATACAGCACGCCGATGATTTATTTGCCCTAACAACAAAAGGATTTAGAGGAGAAGCATTGGCATCTATCGCAGCTATCTCTCATTTAAGCATTAAATCTAAACAAGCAGATAGCGATTTAGGAAGTGAACTATACGTTGAAGGTAGTAAGGTTATCCACCAAGAAGAATGCGTAGGTGCTACGGGTACTTGCATCAGTGTTAAAAACCTTTTCTTTAATGTACCAGCGCGTAGAAACTTTTTAAAATCAGACCAAGTAGAATTTAAACACATCGTAGAAGAATTTACGCGTATTGCCCTTTCGCACGGCGATGTTGGTTTTAAACTTACACATAACGATAGCATCATACACGATTTACCAGCAGCGAACATGCGCAAGCGTATCGTAGATGTCTTTGGAAAGAAATTCAACGATAAACTCGTTCCTATTGAAGAGAACACAGACATCGTTAAAATATCAGGTTTTGTAGGAAAACCGGAATTTGCTAAGAAAACAAGAGGTGAACAATACTTCTTTGTGAACAATAGGTTCTTTAAGCACAGTTATTTCAACCATGCAGTAACTGCAGCTTTCGACAATCTAATTCCAGCAAAAACTCATCCTTCTTACTTTTTGTTTTTAGAGGTTGACCCACACAGTATAGATGTGAATGTTCACCCTACCAAAACAGAAATTAAGTTCGAAGAAGAGAAGTACATCTACTCTATTCTGCGTAGTGCGGTTAAATTAGGGTTGGGAAAATATAACATTGCCCCTACCATGGATTTTAACCGTGAAACAGAATTTGACCTTCCGCTTTCTTACAAGTACGAAGAGCCGAAGGAGCCAACCATACAAGTTAACCCTAATTACAATCCTTTCGAGGAGGAAAAGAAATCGAAATCTACTTCACATAGCTCAGCCACGAAAGTGAGTGCTACTAAATATGAGAAGTCAGATGCCATTTCTCAACATGGCTTTGGTAACTTAACTCCGAGCACAGAGAGCTGGGAAAACTTCTACGAAATAGCCGAGGAAGAAGAAACACAACCACAACAAGAGGAAGTGTTTGAAAAGGAATCAACAGCGGCAGGCAAACAACAGTTTGTAATTCACGGAAAATACCTCTTCTCTCAGATTAAATCTGGAGTAATGTTAATTCATATCAAACGCGCCAAAGAAAGAGTTTTATACGACGAGCTCATGGCTAACTTCATGCTCAACCCTATTGCCTCACAACAATTACTTTTCCCTTTTGAACAAGAACTAACTAAGCAAGAGCGTTTGGAATGGGAAAACAACAAAACTTCTTTGGAACGACTTGGTTTCCATTACAGTTTTGAAGCTGATAAATTAGTATTAGCAGGTATACCTAATTTGGTACAAGATGAAGTCTTACAAATATTGGTAGACTCTATTACCGAGAAAATTGCGCACAATGAAATTGATAAAGGTGAGTTGGCGCATTCCCTTATTTCTACACTTGCGTCGGCAGCGGCCATGAGTGGAAACAAAGGACTAAAAGAAGAAGAAAAAGATTACTTAATAGAACAACTCTTCCAAGCAGAAGACCATATGTTTAGTCCGAGTGGATTAAAAATCATAGACACCCTTAGCTTAGAAGAATTAACCAAAAGATTTGCATGAATTTCTTAAATAACTTACACCCTGTTACCAAGAACCTACTATTGATTAATGTAGTATTGTACATCATCACGTACTTTGGGTTAAAGCAAGGATTTTTATTTTCTAATTATTTAGGAGGATATGTATTTAGCTCTCCTTTCTTTCAGCCTTTCCAAATAGTAACGCACTTTTTTATGCATGGTTCCTTAGGCCATTTAATAGGAAACATGTTTGGTTTACTCTTTTTTGGTAACCTACTCGAACAAGTTTGGGGTCCCAAAAGATTTTTCATCTTTTACTTCGTAACTGGTATTGGTGCCTTTATTCTTTACCAAGGCATTGGATACTATGAATTATTAGAAGTGAGAAAGCAAATTACTGCGATGGGGTTTGACTATCAGGACGTACATGAACTATTAAAAGAAGGTAAATATTACACCAGTGGTGGATCTGTTATGCGAGAGTATGTTGATATGCTCAGAACGCCAATGATAGGTGCTAGTGGAGCCGTGTTCGGAATTTTGGTTGCATCGGCTTACCTTTTTCCCAACATGGAAATCATGCTACTTTTCTTCCCCTTCCCTATTAAAGCTAAATACTTTGTTAGCATTTATTTAGTGTATGAAGTGGTACAAACCATACAATACAACCCAACAGATAACATTGCACACTTAGCTCACATTGCAGGGGCACTTATCGGTTTCATCATGGTGAAGATTTGGCAGAAGTCAAGAACTAACTTTTACTAAAATGAGTAGAACGTTTACAGAAGAAATAAAATACCAATGGAATTATGGCGGTATGTACATCAAGTTAATCGGAATTAACCTTGCCGTATTCTTATTGATTAATATTGCCTTAGCTTTTGCCGGTTTATTAGGCTATTCGGCACAAGCTAGCACACATAATGTTTTGCAACAAATCTTTGTGTTACACGGAGATTTTAAAGGATTGCTTACCCATCCATGGGGATTATTTACGAGCATCTTTGCCCACTTTGGTTTTTACCATCTACTCATGAACATGCTGGTACTCTTCTTTGTAGGTCGCATGTTCGAACAGTTCTTTACCAAAAAGCAACTCTTGTACACTTACCTGTTAGGAGGTGTGGTTGGAGGATTGGTACAAATTATCGCCCACCAACTTTTCCCGGGGTTACAAGCATCTGGAATTTACGTAGTGGGAGCCTCAGGTTCGGTAATGGCCATCTTTATGGCTGTAGCATTTTACAGACCTAATATGACCGTTCACCTTTTTGGTATTCTACCCGTTCGTATTATTCTTTTGGCCGGACTTTACCTTCTTTCTGATTTGATTAACATTTCTAAGAATGATCAGATTGCACACTTTGCACATTTAGGAGGAGCTCTAATTGGTTACCTTTCTGTTCAAAACTTGGGTTCACCGAAGAATATAATTGCACGCTTAGAGCAATTGTTCAGCAAGTCGAAGCAACCCAAAGTAAAACGTTCTAAAATGAAGGTGGTAAAGAACAAGAAATATAACACTCGTTCTGATGAAGCTTACAACGAGTTCAAAAACATAGAACAAGAACAAGTAGATGCAATTTTGGAGAAAATAAAAAAAGCCGGTTACGACAGTTTAACCAAACGCGAAAAAGAAATTTTGTTCGAATACAGTAGAAATGTCAAATAAGAAAAAGCGCTTCTTCTCTCTTAGAACTTTGATGCATTTCTTTGCGTTACTCACCAGTATTGCTTTACTCCTGAGTTACGTCAGTGTTTACGTACCTCCAAAAACCCTGTGGATACTTCCCTTATTCGGATTAGTTTACCCCCTGCTTCTAGTATTCACTCTACTCTTTTTAATCTACTTCACCTTTGGTAAATCTAGGTGGTTTTTACTACCCTTAGTGGTAATATTATTAGGAGGTAAACTTCATTTTAGATACATCAATTTAGGATGGGGACAAACTCAAACTGTAGCAGATCAAACGCTGAAAATCACCAGTTACAACGTTCGATTGTTCGATTTCTATCTTTCATCACAAGCGAACAATTATGACAATAAGGACAGTATCATGGCTTTCATTAAAAATGAAAATCCTGATATATTGTGCCTACAAGAATATTTTTACACAGATGGTAATACTGAATTCAACACCAAAAAGACACTTACCAAGCTATTAAAAAGCAAGGAGTATCATGAGCGTGTGCGTTTCCAACAAAATAAGAAACGAAACTTTGGGGTAAGTATTTTTTCAAAGTATCCCATCATTTCTAAAGGTGAGGTTAGTTTTCCGGCATCTGCGACCAACTATTGTATTTACACAGATGTAAAAGTGAACGAGGATACTTTACGCGTATACAATACCCATTTACAAAGTGTAAAGATCAAACCAGATGACGTTAATTTTAATTTAGAAGATGACGAGGAAACAAACTTACTGCGCTTAAAAACAACGGTAAAAAAACTTAAAAATGCCTATCCAGCAAGAACAGAACAAGCACAACTGATTTTAAAACATGCGGCTGCATCTCCTTACCCAGTAATTATTTGTGGAGATTTCAATGACCCTCCTATTTCGCATACCTACAACCTTTTCAACAAGGTATATAAAGATGCCTTTAGAAATGCAGGTAAAGGCTTAGGACGTTCCTACGCGGGTAAAATTCCAGCGGGTAGAATAGATTACATCTGGCATGATGTAACATTAGGTTCTCAAAATTTCAAGGTCCAAGACCAAGCATTTAGCGATCACTACGCGATCACAGCTGAAATCATTCTTCCTTAAGTTTTTCGAAACGTGAAATATTTACCAAAGGAAAATGCTCTCCGTTGGCTAAATAACCATGTTCCACCCCTTCTAAAACTTTAAACGTCACAAAGCTACTTTCAACAATTCGCTCCCCTTCTTCAGTGTTTAAATACAATCGCACTGGTGTTTGGTGCATCGCCAAACGTTCATATATATCGTACATTTCACAACTAACATTTTTCATAGCTTTCTATTTTTAAGGGCGCTTAAACGGGTCATTCAGTTGTAGCTCCTTGGCTTTCTCTCCTTTCCAAAACCAAGGCTCAAGAGCTTCTAAAGTCGCTTTGCTCCTTGCTTTGTCAATCTCGCAAAACCAAGGCACTACCCTTTCTACCCCTAGCGCAATCGTCATTACATCTACTTCATTCAGATTTATATCAATTAGACGAAGCCGAGTTAAAACCTTTCATTAATTTTGTTTACAAACAAGAAAACATGAGTCACACTATAAAAAGAGGAGTTTTCCCTGGATCTTTTGATCCTTTCACCAAAGGACACGAAAGCGTTGTGCGCAAAGCCATTGAATTATTCGACGAAATAATCATAGGTGTTGGTATCAATACCTCTAAACAATATTTGTTCGATACAGATAAACGCATCGCACATATAGCCTCACTTTTCGAAGATAACCCCAGAATTTCAGTTCAATCGTATACAGGCTTAACGGTGAAGTTTTGTCAAGAAGTTGAAGCGCAATACTTAATCAGAGGATTAAGAGACTCGAAAGACTTTGGATACGAGCGCAGCATTGCTCAAATGAATTTGGAGATTTCTGACATAGAAAGTTTATTTTTTATGACAGTTCCGGAATATGCCGCAATAAATTCAACAATTGTACGTGAGATATATAAGTCAGGAGGCGAAATTCACAAATTCGTAACCAATCCAGATTTACTCGTTTAAAAAATTATATGAAATACATCCTTTCACTTTTAAGCATTGCACTGCTAAGTACAGTTACACATGCGCAAGCACAAGAAGTTTTTATAGAAGGCTATGCGCAGAACATGGGTAGCGGAACAGTAGAAGTATTCGAAATTGTAGATTACCTAACCCGTTACGAAAGAAAAATTGGTAGCGGTACCATTTCTACCGACAGTACCTTCAATGTGCGTTTCACAACTAAAGGAACCCAAAAAGTAAAGGTGAAAATCAACAACAACTACTTCTACACCTACGTCCAACCCAATGCGCAATACGATTTGTATGTTAAAGACAAATCTCCCTACAACCCTGAACGACCAGAAGGGAACTTGGTAGAATATTTCTTTGGTGGACTCCCAGAGACAGACATCAATTACAAAATCATTGAGTACGATGATGAGATATTGAATTTCTTGCGTACGAACTATAGAAGAACAGATGTTAGAGCCAGAGAATTCATGTATAAATTGGATACCTTTAACATGGAAATCCAAGAAAAATACAAAGACGACACTTCTTCTTACTTCGAGGTATACCGTCGTTATGGCCTAGCAAGTTTAGATGACTTAAGTTTTATTGGAGCCAGTAATCGCTTGCAAAAATTTGATTTCTACTTAAAACCCTTTACCGTTAGCTATAGCAATGATAGATACATGGAATACTTTTTAAACTTCTATGAAAACTATCACTACAATTTAAGTAGAACAAAAGAACAAGAATTCTACAATGCTTTAGTTCAATCAAGTCCAACCCTATTGATGAACACTTTGGGTAATGTTTATGAAGTGAAACACAATCTTCGCGTTAGAGAATTGGTTCTGATTAACATGATGAGTGACTTATACTACAACGTTGATTATCCACAAGAGCCTATTTTAAATGTACTCGATTCGTTGGCAGGATTCGCTTTGTTCCACGAACACAGAGACATTGCTAAAAACATGCGTAAAAGGCTTACAGAACTAAAGCCAGGTGTTCGCTCGCCCAACTTTGAGTTCACGCACAACGATGTAACGAAACAAAAGGGTGACTACATCGGTAAATACCATTACGTGAGTTTTGTGAATACAGACATTAAAAACTCCATGGCCGAATTAGAGCTTTTAAGAGCACTTTATTTGAAATACGGTGGAACCACACAATTCACAACCTTTATCGTGAACAACAGCAATCAAAGTTTAGAAAAAATTAAAAAGAAATATGATATTCAATGGGAAATTGTTGAGGTGGAAAAAGAAGGTGATATCATCAAAGATTTCCAAATCTTAACCTACCCTCAATATGTTTTGATAGACCTTAACGGTTACATCGTGGCGGCACCTGCACTGGGGCCCAAACCCAACGGTGAATATCAAACCATAGAAAGACAATTACACGCCATTAGTAGATTAAGACCATAAAAAAAGCCCCAATAATTCGGGGCTTTTTTTTGGATGATACATCCTTATTTAATCTTTACTTCCTTTTCTAGTTTTTCTTTCAAGAATCTACCTGTATGAGAGTCCTTACAATTCGCTAAATCTTCTGGTGTTCCTGCGAAAACAAGGTTCCCTCCTTTATCTCCCCCTTCGGGTCCTAAATCAATCACATAATCAGCACACTTTACAACATCCATATCGTGTTCAATCACAATCACAGAATGCCCAATACCAATCAATGCATTAAAGGCAACTAATAGTTTTTCTATATCGTAAAAATGCAAACCTGTTGTTGGCTCATCAAAAATGAACAAAGTAGGTTTTGGATTTCTAGATTTAATTAAGAACGAGGCCAATTTTACACGTTGTGCTTCACCTCCAGATAAAGTTGAAGATGCTTGACCTAAGCTCAAGTATCCCAAACCAACATCAAACAGCGGTTGTAGCTTCTCTACAATCTTCTCCTCCGTTCGGGTTGTTCCTTCTTTAAAAAGCTCCAAAGCATTCTCTACATCCAACGCCAATATATCAGCGATCGAATGTCCTTTGTATTCCACCTCTAGGGTTTCTTGTTTAAATCTAGTTCCATTACAAGCTTCACAGTTTAAGTGAACATCGGCCATGAACTGCATAGAAACGGTAATCTCACCCTCTCCCTCACACATTTCACATCTACCTCCATCTACGTTGAAACTAAACCACCCAGGCTTATATCCCCTGATTTTTGAAAGTTGTTGTTTACTGAATAATTCACGTATGTCATCAAAAGCCTTAACATAGGTCACAGGATTACTTCGCGAAGATTTACCAATTGGGTTTTGATCTATAAACTCAACGGTATGTATGCGTTGTGTATCTCCTTCTAATATTCCAGAGTACTTCATCTCACCGCGGTGAATTCCTAAAATTTCATTCATCTTAGGAAACAACACATCCTTCACTAAAGAAGATTTACCCGAACCACTCACACCTGTAACACAAACCAGATTATTTAAAGGAAAATCTACTTCCATTCCTTTAATGTTATTGGCATATACCTTTTTCAAGGTTAATTTATCTTTGGTCGGGCGTCTATAATCAGGCGTAGGTATAACTCTCTTTCCTGTAAGGTATTGAGCGGTTAAACTCTTTTCTTCATTTATCAAAGCCTTGTGATCACCGTGGAAAACAACTTCTCCTCCATGCACTCCGGCCATAGGACCAATATCCAAAATACTATCGGCATTTTCCATCATGGCTTCTTCATGCTCCACCACAATTACCGTGTTTCCTATATCTCTTAAATCTTTAAGAACCTGAATTAATTTATCTGTATCCTTAGGGTGTAAACCGATAGAAGGTTCATCTAAGATGTACATTGACCCAACTAATGAAGAACCTAAAGAGTTGGCCAAATTGATACGTTGCGATTCACCTCCTGATAAGGTATTGGCTTGTCTGTTTAAGGTTAAATAACTCAACCCTAAATTAGAGAGCAACTCCAATCGATTAACGATCTCTGGTAAAACACGTTTGGTTACCATTTCGTATCGTTCTCCCAAGGCTAGATTTTTAAAGAACTCTAGGTTGTATTTTACAGAATCTAAAACAATCTGCTGTATGTTTTTACCTCCTAGTTTTACGTAAGAAGCATCTTTTCTAAGTCGTGTTCCTTTACAATCTGTACACTTGGTTTTCCCTCTATACCTTGCAAGTAATACTCTGTATTGAATTTTATAACTTTTCTTTTCTACAAAAGAGAAGAAATCATTGATACCTTCGAAATACTTATTACCGGTCCATAACAATTCATATTGTTCCTCCGATAACTCCTCCACAGGTTTATGTATAGGGAAATCAAATTTGGAAGCATTCATCACTAGGCCATTGAGGTATTTCGACATAGACTCACTGTTCCAGGGCAAAATTGCTCCTTCATATACGCTCAATGATTTATCGGGTATCACCAAAGACTCATCTATACCGATAACGGTACCGAATCCTTCACACGTTCTACACGCTCCAAAAGGATTGTTAAAGGTAAAAAAGTGTTCTGTCGGTTCTACGAATTCCATTCCGTCCAATTCAAAGCGGTTAGAAAACTCGAGTTCCTCCTTCGTATCATGCAGCTGAATAATACAGGTTCCGTTTCCTTCGGCAAAGGCCAATTGAACAGAATCTGCAATACGTGATATATTTTCCTCACTGTCTTTGTCAGACTTAATACGGTCAATAACCAAATATCCTTCCTTCACCTTTTTTGGAGGATTTTCTATCAAATCTGTTACCTGGTGTAACTCACCATCAAACAAAACACGCACATATCCTTGATCTTTTAACAAGTTCAATTGTCTATCTATTCCGTATTTATCGATGTTTAAAAGAGGTGCTAACACCAACGCTCTTGTCCCCTTTTCCAATGCGTTTATAGCATCCAACACATCACTAACGTTGTGTTTCTTTACTTCATTTCCAGAAATAGGAGAATAGGTTTTACCCACACGGGCAAATAGTATTTTCAAGAAATCGTAGATCTCGGTAATGGTACCTACTGTAGATCGAGGATTCGTAGAGTTCACCTTTTGTTCTATCGCTACTGCAGGTGATATACCTTTAATGAAGTCAACTTCTGGTTTGTCTAATTTCCCAAGGAATTGTCTAGCATACGCAGATAAACTTTCTATATACCTACGTTGCCCCTCTGCATACAAGGTATCAAAGGCTAAGGATGATTTACCCGATCCAGAAAGACCTGTAATCACCGTTAATTTTCCATGTTCAATTTTAACTTCTACATCCTTGAGGTTGTGCATGCGAGCACCCTTAATGTGTATGTGTTGTTCCTTCATGTAAGCCGCCGATCTTAATTGTTCTCTACTTGTTTTTTGCTCTCTTCTTCTTCCAATAATTGCTTTTGATACATTTCAGCATAAACTCCCTTGAGTTGCATCAAAGATTGGTGGGTTCCTTCTTCTATTTTTTGTCCGTCATCCAACACGATAATTTTGTCGGCATTACGAATAGAACTAACCCTATGAGAAACAATTAAGGTAGTGTTTTTTTCTATTTGAGGTTTTAAATTCGATAGGATGATTTCTTCAGTTTCTGTATCTACCGCAGATAAACAATCATCTAAAATCAAGAATTTTGGTTTACGCATCAAGGCTCTAGCAATACTGATACGTTGTTTTTGACCACCACTTAAATTAACACCTCGTTCACCTAACAAGGTTTCATATCCTTCTTTAAAATCTGTGATGTTATGGTAAACGTGGGCTTGCTTGGTAACAGCATCCAACTCCTCTTGTGTTGCATCCCTATCTTCTGTTAAACCAAATTTAATATTGTTGGCAATAGAATCAGAAAACAAGAACACTTCTTGCGGAACAACGCCCGTATCTTTGCGGTACTCCTCCAAGTTCACTTCCTTTAAGTTCTTGTTGTCAATCAACACCTCACCTTCTTGCGGATCAAACTGACGCATTAAAAGATGAATCACACTTGATTTACCAGAACCTGTTCTTCCCAAAATGGCCAATGTCTCCCCTTTATTAATAGTAAATGAGAGGTTTTTAACCGCTGTGATATTTGATGTTGGATAGGTATACGTAACATTATTAAACTCAATATTCCCCTGGAAATCTAACTCTTCTTGTGTAGGGTTTACAATTTCAGGCTCTTGCTTTAGGAATTCATTTATTCTTTCCTGACTGGCTGCAGCACGTTGGATTAATGACGTCACCCATCCCACAGATGCAAAAGGCCA
>NZ_JBVCPV010000087.1:0-11616 GCF_057456495.1 Lishizhenia sp.
ATCTACAGCTAAATCAGATGATGGACAAGTAAATGTCCCCCCTAAAGTACCGTTAAAAGTAACTGTTGGGTTTGCATCGTATAAACAGAAATCTGTTTGACCATATGTGAAGTCAGCAGTATCTGGAGCTACAAGTGCCATCAAATAAGTCGCTGATGAAGAACAAGTACCATTTGTTGTATAAGTTATGGTATAAGTTCCGGCCATAGAGTTTTGTAAATCTATTTCTCCAGTTGCAGCGTCTAATGCTATTCCTGTCGTTGAACTAAACGTACCCCCTGTATTTCCAGTAATTGTAGGAAGTGGGTTAACATCATCTAAACAAGTTAAAGGCAACGCATAACTAAAGCTTGCATCCTCCATTGCATTAATTGTTACATCAACTGATGTTGAATTAGGACAAGGTCCATTAGTTGTATAAGTTACAGTGTATGTACCCGCTGGAGTAGCATTGGCATCTATCGTTCCTGAAATAGGGTTAATCACCAACCCTGCAGTTGCTGTAAAGGCTCCTCCTGCCAATCCTGTGATGGTTGGAGAAACGTTTCCTGCATCAGCACAGTAAGAAGCTGCAGTAAAACTAAATGTAGCATCGTCTGTTGGGTTAACAGCGTTCACTGTAACTGTCGCCGTTGCTGTACATCCGTTTGCATCTGTAACTGTAACTGTATTTGTTCCTGCAATTGCAGTTGTTGTAGAAGCTGTAGCTGCTCCACTATCCCATGAGAAAGTGTAAGGTGAAACACCACCTGAAGCTGTTGCTGTTGCGCCTCCATCTGTTGCAGAAGGACAACTTGCATCATTATCTAGAACTGCAGTCACCGTTAAGGCTGTTGGTTCTGTTAAAGAAATTGAAGCATTCGCTGTACATCCATTTGCATCCGTAAGCACTACAGAGTGAATACCTGCATCTAAAGCTACCGCAGAAGCTGTAGTTTCACCATTATCCCAAAGGTAAGTGTAAGGTGCAGTTCCTCCTGTTGCAGAAACTGTTGCCCCTCCATTTGATGCACCGTTACAACTAACATTAGCATCTAAAACTGTTTGAGCAATTAAAATTGCAGGTTCATTGATTGTCACTGAGCTTGTCGCCGAACAACCGTTTGCATCCGTAATAATAACATTATAAGTACCGGCTGCGAAAACAGAAACTGTTTCTGTATTAGCTCCGTTATCCCAAGCATATGTATATGGTGCAGTACCTCCAGTAGCCACCGCCGTAGCAGAACCATTTGCAGCACCGAAACACAATACATCATTGTTCACTGTTACAGATGCTGTTAATACAGCTGGTTCAGTAATAGTAACTGAAGTAGTTGCTGTACACCCATTCGCATCAGTGATGTCTACATTATAAGTTCCTGCAGGCATTCCTGCTATAGTTGCTGTAGTTGCTCCGTTATCCCATAAGTAAGAATACGGTGCTGTTCCTCCCGTTGCAGAAACAGTAGCCCCACCATCTGAAGCTCCATTACAACTTATTGAAGCATCTACTGTAGTTGTTCCTACTAACAATGCTGGTTCAGTAATAGTAACCGTCGTTGTTTCAATACATCCATTTGCGTCTGTAACTTCAACATTGTAAGTTCCAGCAACTACACCTGTAATTGAAGCAGTCGTAGCTCCATTATCCCATAGATAAGTATAAGGTGCAGTACCTCCTGTAACTGAAGCAGTAGCTCCACCATCTGATGCTCCATTACATGTAGCATTTGCATCTACCGCTGCCGTTACTCCTAATGCAACAGGTTCTGTAACTGTTACTGTTGAAGTAGCAGTACAATTGTTAGCATCTGTGATGGTAACTGTATAAGTTCCCGCTACGAGTCCTGTAATATTTGCTGTAGTTTCACCATTATCCCATGCGTAAGTATAAGGTGCTGTTCCTCCTGTTGCAGATGCTGTTAACTCACCGTCAGCGTTTCCATTACAAGAAACATTTGCATCTACCACTGTTGAGGCAACAAGTACTGTTGGCTCTGCAATTGTTATTGAAGCCATAGCCGTACAAGCATTTGCGTCTGTTACGATAACATTGTACGTTCCCGCTACTACGTTTGAAATTGAAGCTGTAGTTGCTCCGTTATCCCATAAATAAGTATAAGGGGCTGTTCCTTGAGAAGCATTTACAGTTGCTCCACCATCAGAACCACCATTACAACTTACGTCTGCATCTAATACTGTAGCTGCTAATAAAGCCGTTGGTTCTGTAATGGTAATTGAAGCTGATGATGTACAAGCATTCGCATCGGTAACAGTCACATTATATGTACCTGCAACCAAACCAGAAGCTGTAGCTGTAGTAGCTCCATTATCCCATAAATATGTGTAAGGTGCTGTTCCTCCTGTTGCAGATGCTGTCGCAGATGCATCCGCACCTCCATTACAACTCACATTTGCATCAACTACCGCTGCCGCTGTTAATACAGCTGGTTCTGTAATCACAACTGATGCTGTTGCAGTACAAGAATTTGCGTCAGTAATAATCACATTATATGTACCAGCAATCAACCCTGTAATTGATGCTGTTGTAGCTCCAGTATCCCATAAATAAGTATAAGGGGCTGTTCCTCCTGTTACAGAAACTGTTGCTCCTCCATCAGAAGCTCCGTTACAAGAAACATTAGCATCTACAACTGTTGTCCCTACCAATACTGCAGGTCCAGTAATTGTTGTTGATGCAGTTGAAGTACATCCATTTGCATCTGTAACGACTACATTGTATGTACCAACTACTATTGAAGAAATAGAAGCAGTAGTTTCACCATTATCCCATAAATAAGTATAAGGTGCTGTTCCTCCTGCTGCAGTTACTGTTGCTGCTCCGTCAGAAGCTCCGTTACAACTCACGTTCGTTGTTGCAGTAATAGAAGAAGTCAAAGCTGTTGGCTCAGTAACTGTAGCCGTTTCCTGAATGGTACATCCATTCGCATCTGTAATATTAACGGTATAAGTTCCAGCCGTAACTCCAGAGATACTTGCTGTGTTTGCTCCATTATCCCATAAGTATGTGTAAGGAGTAGTTCCTCCTGTTGGTGTAGCCGTAGCTCCTCCATCTGAACCACCAAAACAACTTACATTAGAATCAACCACTGTAGTAACTCCTAATACGGTTGGTTCTGTAATTGTAACTGAGGTTGCGGCTGTACATGCATTTGCATCTGTAATCGTAACATTATATGTTCCTGCCGCTAAACTAGAAGCTGTAGCAGTTGTTGCCCCATTATCCCAAAGGTAAGTATAAGGTGCTGTCCCTCCTGTAGCCACAACAGTTGCACTACCATCGGAAGCTCCATTACAAGAAGCATCTGTAGAAGTTGAAATCGTTGCATCCAGAACCGCTGGCTCTGTAATGGTTACTGTATTGGTTGCCGTACAAGAATTATCATCTGTAACGGTGAAAGAATACGTTCCAACATCTAAGTTAGAAAGTGTTGCAGTAGTAGATCCATCTCCCCATAAATACGTATAAGGGGCTGTTCCTCCTGTAGGTGTGATGGTTGCCTGACCGTCCGCATTACCATTACAAGTAACATTATTATCAATACTAAAATCTGCTACCAATTGAGCTGGTTCTGTAATTAACACAGCTGTACTTGTTGAACAACCATTTGCGTCAGTAATTGTAACACTATAAATTCCCGCAGATAATCCTGATGCTGTTCCTGCAGAAGCTCCATTGCTCCATGCGTAAGAGTAAGGAGCTGTCCCCCCGTATCCTGAAACGGTTGCTGAACCATCAGCTCCACCAAAACAACTTACATTAGTTGCTGCAGACACCAAAGGAAATAAAATAGTTGGGTTCGATAATGTAACTGTGGCATTTGCCGTAGCTCCAAGGTCATCTGTAACAACTACTTGATACGTTCCTGCTACCAATCCAGAAATTGAAGCTGTTGTCGCTCCGTTATCCCATAGATACGTATAAGGCGCCGTTCCTCCTGAAGGAGTGGCTGTTAATTGACCATCTGCACTTCCATTACAGCTTATAGGATTATCAATATTAATTGTAACACCAATAGCTGCAGAAGCACTAATTGTTGCAGATGTTTCATTTCCTTTAACTAAGGTCGATTCCGAAAGTAATGCATTATGTTTCCCGGAGGAAGCGGTGGTTATAGGAATCTTACTGTACCCCATCGTTGTAAGAAGGAGTAGTAAAAAAACAAAGATTTTTTTCATTGCCTGTACTTTAAATTTAGTTTTAATTACAGGTTTTGATGTAAAATTTAACTTTCTAAAAAGCTTGTAGTAGGTAAAATTTTTCTGGCGGGATACCAATTATTTTTGAATCATTTTTTATAAAGTATCCCCCCCTTGATGTAGTTATTGTTTTGTTTTAGTCCATTGATACTGATAAAGGTTTTTTACGTTAATAATTAATTTCTTTCTCGTTTAACGGAAAAAAAACACTTACAACCCTCTTGTAAAATTTTGAACCCCAACAATTTGAGCAAGTTTTTCTTTAGTTGATCAAATTGAAATTTCCCTATTTACTCAAGTTAAAAGTGCATTTCAACACAATTAAAACGTATTTCGTCACGAAAAGTAAACATATTTATCGAAAGACAAGGCGTAAAATAAATTTTTAATGATTGGTTCTTGAAAGCTACTTACTACAAATACTATAGATTTTTTAGTTGAGAATAGAAGTAAGTACTATAATCTACACCTCCTTATTTAGGTGCTTTTTGGTACATGTACAAACCAATAAAAGTAAAGAGTATGTTCGGTGTCCAAACAGCTAACAAGGTTGGAAACCCAACATTTACTGCAGCTACAGTGGTAATCTGCATACAGAAGATGTAAACAAAGGTTAGACCTAACCCAATAGCGATACTCACCCCAATTCCTCCCCTTTTCTTTTCGGTAGACACTGCTAATCCAAGGAGAGTCAATACATAGGTAGCAAAGGGCAAGCTCGTTCGTTGATAAAAATCAATTTCATAAGCGGCAATATTGGGTGATCCTTTATCCTTTTCACTTTGAATAAATTCTTTAATTTCATGAAAGCCCATAGTCATTACAACGCTCTCTCGCTGGGCCATTTCTGAAAGATAAAAGGGTAAAACTGTATCTAATTTGGCTCCTTCCTCTATATAATCATTAGGATACCCCACTTTACGGATAAAATAATCTCTAAACACCCATAAGTTGGACGTATCTGCATTGGTAGCCTTCTTTGCTCTTAAAATAGCTACCACCTCATTCTTCTCGTCTCGCTGTTCTAAAGTGAATCCATTGGCACTATTTTGCTCACCATAATAACTTTTAAAGTAAACTATTTTATTGCCTGGAAACTGGGCGTGATAGTCGCTTACATAGCGGGCATTTCTATAATAACCTTCTTCAAAAGCCAACCTTTTCTCATTGGCAATGGGTAATACTAAATGGTTCAGCAACAAAGAGATTATCATCAATACCGTCGCACTAATCATATAAGGTCTCAACAACCTTCTAAACGGTCTTCCACTATTGATTATAGGTATGATTTCCGAATCTTGCGCCATTCTTGCCGTAAACCAAATAACGCTCAAGAAAATAATTAGTGGTGAAAATAAATTACCGTAGTGCAATACAAAATTGAGGTAATAATCAAAGAGTATTTCAGAAATCGGAGCCTTGTTTGAAATGAATTCACTCAACCTTTCCGACAGATCAAAAACAACAGACAATATCATGATGACTCCCAACATAAAGAAGAAAGTAACCAAGTACTTTTTAATGATATATCTGTCTATTTTTTTCAACATATTACAAGCGATTGGCCAATTTCACAACCATCCTATCCTTCCATTCACTGAAAGTTCCATCTAAAATTCTAGTTCTAGCTTCGGTAACCAACGCTAAATAAAAGGCTAAATTGTGTATTGTGGCAATCTGGAATCCTAAAAATTCATTCGAACGAATTAAATGACGCACGTAAGATTTAGAGTACACTTGATCCACGGTCGCTGTTCCATTAGGATCCAAAGGAGAAAAATCCATTTCCCACTTTTTATTTTTAATATTGATAATCCCTTCAGAGGTAAACAACATTCCATGTCGTGCATTACGTGTTGGCATTACACAATCAAACATATCAACTCCCATAGCTATACACTCAAGGATGTTCACGGGTGTACCTACCCCCATCAAATATCTCGGTTTTTCCTCGGGTAAAATACCACACACCAAATCGGTTGCTTTGTATAGTTCTTCGTCTGGTTCTCCAACACTTAAACCTCCTATAGCATTTCCAACGGCATCAAAAGAAGCGATTTTCTCAGCACTTCGCTCTCTTAAATCTTCATAAACACTTCCCTGAACAATAGGGAATAAGGCTTGCTCATAACCATATTTAGGCTCTGTTCTGTCCATCTGCTCAAAACAACGCTTCAACCAACGGTGCGTCATGTGCATACTTTTCTTGGCATAGGAATAATCACAAGGATATGGTGTACATTCATCAAACGCCATAATGATATCCGCACCAATTGTACGTTGTATATCTATGGCGCGCTCTGGTGTAAAAAAGTGGTAGCTCCCATCGTGGTGCGATTGAAACTTTACTCCAGCTTCTTTAATCTTGCGCTGTCCTGACAAAGAATAGACTTGATAACCTCCCGAATCCGTCAAAATAGGTTTGTTCCATCCATTAAACTTATGCAAACCTCCTGCACCTTCTATTACTTCAAGACCAGGTTTCAAGTACAAATGGTAAGTATTACCTAAGATGATTTGGGCTTTAATTTCTTTGTCCAACTCGTGTTGGTGAACACCCTTAACCGTCCCAGCAGTACCCACAGGCATAAAGATAGGAGTCTGTATAGTTCCGTGATCCGTTTTGAGTTCTCCCGCCCTTGCTTTGGTTTTCTCGTCTTTCTTTTGAAGTGTAAAGTGCATAAATATGTTGAAAAATATTCGGCACAAAGATAATTGTATTTAAACATCTGTATCATCTTTGTTGTAAACAAACTACTGTATGAAGTTAATGCCCCAATTAGGTTATGATCTGGGGAGTTACATTTTTCTGTTCTTTTGCACCATGGCCTTCATCCAAATTATTTGGGTGTTGTTCATTTATTTACGTGTACTACTACATAAAGATAAAACTCCTTCAAATGCCTATCAGCCTTTGAGTATTATTATTGCTGCGCGCAATGAGGAGGATAACCTATTCAATAACTTGCCGCACATACTTGCTCAAGATTATCCAGAATTTGAGGTAATTGTTGTTAATCATCAGAGTAAAGACAACTCAAAATTCATTTTAAGAGCTTTCCAAAAGGAGTTCGATAACCTTCGCGTTATTGAATTAGAACCCAACAAACACTTTAACATCGGTAAAAAACTACCGCTTACTATAGGTGTAAAGGGGGCCAAATACGAACATCTTCTATTTACAGATGCAGATTGCAAACCTGCATCCAACCAATGGTTAAAGAATATTGCAGCGCAGTTTGGTGAAAAAGAAAGTATGATTTTAGGTTACGGTCCTTACCACAAGGAAAAAGGATTACTCAACCGTATTATTCGCCTCGACACTTCCATGATTGCTATGAACTACCTTGGTTTTGCCAAAGCAAGAGTTCCGTATATGGGCGTGGGAAGAAATTTGGCTTACACAAAATCCTTGTTCGAAAGTAACAAAGGGTTTAAAAGTCATTATCAAATCCCCTCTGGTGATGATGACCTTTTTGTACAAAGTGCCGCTAAAAAGAAAAACTATACAATTTGCATCAATAAAGATGCTTTTGCGTATTCAACAGCAGAAAATTCATGGCAAAATTGGTTCAGACAAAAGTCTAGACACTTCACAACCACGGCACATTATGGAGTTTTCAAAAAACTAATGTTGGGAATCTATCCCACTACCCTCCTTTTGCTATACACTTCTTTCCTTATCTTGTGCTTAAGTTTTAAACTGAATTGGCTTGTGCTCATCATTTTTGGAAGTTTAATTGCCCTTAAATGGATTGTACAAGGTGCTATTTTAAGTAAGTTGAACGAGCGCTCCTTTGCTTGGGCCTTCCCGCTTTGGGATGTCTTTTATGCAATTTTAGCACCGGTCATCTACTACACGAGTGAAAAATCGAACGCAAGAACATGGAAGTAGGAAATAATCTGTCAGAAAAAGGTCAAGTTGACTTACAGTTGGTTGAGATGGCCAAAAAGGGAAACCAGAATGCCTATGCCCAACTCATGGACAGATACAGGGAGCCTGTTTACTACATGTTGTTGAAGATGATTAAAAACAACGACGATGCAGAAGACCTTACCATTGAAGCCTTCGGTAAAGCCTTTAATCGATTAGAACAGTACTCTCCAAGCTATGCATTTTCTACATGGTTGTTCAAAATTGCTTCGAACAACTGTATCGATTTCATCCGAAAAAAGCGCGTAAAAGTGACTTCTATGGACCATGCCTACAGTAACCAAGATGGTGAAAGTGTTGGAATGGACTTCGAATCTGAAGGATTAGACCCAGAGGAAGTCATCATGAAAAAGCAGAAGGTAAAAATGATGCGTCAAGTGGTACGTAAATTAAAACCAAGGTATAGAGACTTGATTGAAAAGCGTTATTTCCAAGAGTTATCTTACGATGAAATAGCCACAGAAATGGATCTTCCTTTAGGAACAGTAAAAGCTCAACTTTTTAGAGCAAGAGAGTTCTTGGCAAACATGATGGAAGAAAAGAAGGACCACATATAGAGTTAAGAATGCAGAATTAAGAGTTGAGAATCAAGAATGGAGTCCCAATAATTTTCGCAAATAGAATAACTTAAAGATTTTCCAAACATAGATTTACCAAAAGAGGTTGGCCAAGTGCTGACCTTTTTTATTCCCTGTATTTTTTGAATTTTGAATCAAAATCGGAGCTTTAAAAGGGCTCTCCGCTATAGTCCTCTCCCCAAGGAGCTTGGAGATTGGGCCACCGCTGCCATCCCTAAGCCAAGACCGCTTTAAGCAAGGATTTGGGATTAAGAAAAAAAATCGAAGCATTCATTATTGATTTTCAAAGAGTTAAAATAAAAATGAAAAATTCTTTAAAAAATCTTCAAAAAAGTTTGCTTTCAATCCGTATTCTTTATTTATATTTGCCGCTCGAAAATCACATATCCAATCGGAGAAAGATTTTGAAATATTGATTAGATGCCGATGTAGCTCAGCTGGCTAGAGCAGCTGATTTGTAATCAGCAGGTCGGGGGTTCGAGTCCCTCCATCGGCTCTCTTTTCTTTCCCAAATAAACATCCCTTTTTACTTTTTAAAATTTAGAAATCAAGCACATCACTTGGTCTATTTTTGCGTGGGTACAAATTGTATTGACTATCTTTGTCGTCTCAAATAATCAAAGCATGAACAACGAGCAATTAATCTTATCGTATTTCCCAGAGTTAACCCAAAAGCAAATCGAACAATTCGCAGCTTTAGGAGATCTATATCAAGAATGGAACGAGAAGATCAATGTAATTTCAAGGAAAGATGTAGATAATTTCTATGAAAGGCACGTATTGCATTCATTGGGGATTGCCAAGGTTATTCAATTTAAAAAAGGAACCCGCTTACTTGATGTAGGTTGTGGAGGAGGATTCCCAGGTATTCCATTAGCTATTCTTTTCCCAGATTGTGAATTCCATTTGGTTGATTCTATCGGAAAGAAAATTAAAGTAGTTCAAGAGGTGGCAGATGCTATCGGGTTAACCAACCTAAAAGCTACGCATTCAAGAGCCGAACAAATCAAAGATAAATATGACTTTGTAATCTCAAGAGCCGTTACAGCTATGCCTAAATTCTTACAATGGATTACCAATAAATTCGACAAACAAGACAAAAATGCCTATCCTAATGGCGTGTTCTACTTAAAAGGTGGTGATTTAAGAGAAGAAATGAAACCTGTAAAACGACATACTGAATACTTTGAGCTAGCAGATTTCTTTGAAGGTGAATTCTTTGAAACAAAAAAAGTGGTGTACGTTCGTATGAACTAATACACCACCTTCGTTTTAGTACTTCTATTAATATTGATCTATCACTTCAACATTTGGCTGCGTGTTCTTAGACCAAGAACGCTTTAATATATGATATAAACCAACCGTTGAACCAATACCGAAAGGTAATCCGATAAACGACCAGATATAATCAGAACTATTATCTAAAAATTCCGGATTGGTGTAAGCCATAATAATGGCTACTATAAAACCTCCAGCAAATGTCCCCACATAATAGCTGATAACACCCAAAATGGCAAACAACCATTTCGATTTTGCAAATTGCTCAGCGAGCTTCATGTAGTTTTTTCCAATGAAATAAATAAGTAGTAGTCCTAGCATAAGATTGTTATGTTAATGTGTTAAAAAAAGTGAATATAAGATATTTAATCGACTTTAATTAATGGAAAAGCATATGTTTCAACTCCTTTATCTTTCGACGCTATTTCCACATGTAAAATATACATCCCACTTTTTAACGGTCCATTCTTAGACTCAAGCAGTTGAATACTTCCATCCATTAAAACATCGCGACCTTGTAATACCAAGCTTCCATTCAAATCTGTCAATCGCCATGTAACCACCCCCTCTATTCCAGAAAGCGACCGAACATATAGCTCCATTGAAAACGGGTTAGGATACACGATCAGCGATTGATCTAACGCTTCATCTTTTAATCCAACGTAGTCCATAGGACATTCCTGATCTACCCCCGAACTCATTACTACATCAAACAATACACGGTGCCCTTTATCATTTAAATGAACACCATCTCCCGAATTGTATTGCGGCAAAATATGATAGTTTGTATCTGCAGTACCTGTCCAAAAATCTAACGCGTAATTTCCATACACCTCCAGAATAGAATCTCGTGTCTCTAGTTGAATTTGAATTTTAGCAGGATCTGAAAAATTTCGCGGCTGGGTCGTACAAACATACAAAGGTACTCCTTGTTGAATTGCTGCTTGATTCATTAAATCAAAGTTATACATCTGCATATCTACTCCATAATTATTTGCAGCATCATTAGACGGAAGGTTTACTATTACTGCTGAGGGATTCAAAACCAAAGCCGCCGTAATATTCTTATTTACATCTATCGTTTGATTCACCCCAGAAGGTATAGATGTTCCACTCGGAATTAACTTGAAAGTATTGTATCCACCAACTGCTAAATTCACTACCTCATAACGAGTATCCCTTCTGTATAACTCATGTTTATATCGATACACCCACGCACTATCTTGCACAGACGATCCAGCACCTGCAGCAGTCGACGAACCTATCACAACAATTCTACAGGTATCTTCCGTATCTGCGATTTCAAACAAATTATCAGATTCATCAAACTGGGTCAGACTCTCTGCTTTAACAACACATTGCTGAGAAGGAGAATTGGGAACTGTCCATGCATATTCAGCAGTAAATGGAACTAAGGTATCTATGGTACTCCAATTTGTTCCACCATCATAACTACATGACAAAACCACATCCTCTTGCACGGTATTTCTCATCCTTATATCAACTGGTCTACCAGCTTGCCAATACTCTCCACCATTCGGACTTAACACCTCTAGTTCTTGTGGATATACACTGTCCGAATCATACTCGACCTGTAAGGCTCCTAGGTAATAAAACCCATTG
>NZ_JBVCPV010000088.1:0-11578 GCF_057456495.1 Lishizhenia sp.
AGCCGCTTTTACTTGGGGACTTAATGTTGAACGTGAATTGGCGAAAAACTTCTTTGCTTATTTTAACTACTCTTTCCAATATTTAGATCATGGTTACCACATTGTAAGGCCAAAAAGTTATCCGGCTCGTTTTAGTACAGAATATAATTCTTCTTATGAGTTTTCTATTGGTGGAGGATACAGGGTTGTCGGACCTAAAAATTACAATTACATTAATGTGAATTTAGGGTTGGTTCAAGGTTTTACGACAGGTACTTACCATGATACAATGACGGATACCCATCAAGCTGCAATGTCACAAGTTGCTGAAGGTGAGGTATGGCGAGTAGATAGAGAACAGTATGTTGAAAGACAAGTTTTAACTGCTGTGAGGTTAGGAATTTCTAAAGATTTAAAACTTTCGAGAAATGCTTATTTCTCTATAGCTTACAATTACCAATTGGGACTTTACACACATTCTCAAAACGATATGACTTACTTATTGCGTGGAGATCAACAAGCTTATACAGCCAACATTCAATCGAAAGGTTCTCGTTCTTCTATTATGTTTGGTTTGAAATATAGAGTGAACAATAGAGTGAAACGTCGCCCATTAGGGATATAAGCGGCAGCCCGGAGTACAAAAAGGAATGAAAAAAGTAGGGGGTATGCGACTAGAAGAAGCATACCAACCTACTTAAATTTGAATTGCTTTTTGTAGGAGGACTATAGCGTTTAGCCCGACTTTTTATTTTCATAAAAAGGAATGGCCAAAAAATAGATGACATAAAAAAAGTAGCCTTCGAAATTATCGGGCTACTTTTTTGGTATCTATTACTTTGGGTTTTAGACCAACGTTTCTATTTCTACGATTCCTTGTGAATTGATGCGCTTTAAATTTACTTTACGCATTTCATTGATATCAGTTTCGTTGTACGGTTGGGTTACCTTTACGTAATTCTCGGTAAATCCGTACATAAAGCCATTGTCGTTTTCGCCCTCCCAAAGTACTGTGAAGTCTTTGTTCAAGTTTTCTTCGTAGAACTTACGTTTCTTTTTATCGGAAAGAATATGCAACATTTTAGATCTGTCTTTACGCACGTTCATCGGAACGACATCTTTCATTTTCAAAGCTCCAGTATTCGCTCTTTCAGAGTACGTGAAAACGTGGAGGTAAGAGATGTCAAGGTCTTTCAATAAGTTGTATGTTACCATAAACTCTTCATCCGTCTCGCCTGGGAAACCAACAATTACATCAACCCCTATACAAGCATCCGGGTAAATTTCTTTGATTTTGTTAACGCGATTTACATAGAGTTCACTCAAATATTTTCGGCGCATCGCCTTCAATAATTTGTCAGACCCCGATTGTAAAGGAATGTGAAAGTGCGGCACAAATCGTTTTGAATTCGCCAAAGTGAATTCTATGATTTCATCAGAGAGTAAGTTGGGCTCGATAGAAGAAATTCTAAAACGTTCGATGCCTTCAACTTCATCTAAAGATTTCACCAAGTCAAAGAAGTTTTCTTCACCATTTTGTCCGAAATCACCAATGTTTACCCCTGTTAAAACTACTTCTTTAATCTTTGTGTCGGCAATTTTTTGAGCCTCCAAAGTTGTCTCAGCCACAGAAGCATTTCTACTTTTACCACGCGCTAAGGGAATGGTACAGAAGGTACAAAAGTAATCACATCCATCTTGAACCTTCAAGAAAGAACGCGTTCTATCTCCGTAAGAGAAGGAAGGGACAAACTCTTTGGTTTCCTTAATGTTTTCAAATTTCATTTGAGCTGTTTCTGCTTTCGCATCCATGGCTTCTAGGTGTTCGAGAATATTGAATTTCTCATTGGCACCCAATACCAAATCAACCCCGGGGATATTAGAAATTTGTTCAGGTTTTAATTGTGCGTAACACCCGATAATGATCACAAAGGCATTCGGATTAATCTTTAATCCTTTTTTGACCAATTGCTTACATTTTTTATCGGCATTTTCAGTAACACTACAGGTGTTAATTACATAAATATCAGGAGTGTCGTCAAAGTTAACCTTTGCGAAACCTGCTTCTTCGAAATCTCTAGCTATTGTAGAAGTTTCGGAGAAATTCAATTTACATCCAAGCGTGTAGAACGCAACTTTTTTATACTGATTCATAAGATTTTGCAAAGATAAGGAGTTTGGTTGAGATATTGAGGGGGATGTGGGGGGAAATGTTGGGGGGGAGCTTATTATGAATTTTTGACTAGTCGCATTCTTGCCAAGCTCTATTTCAATATCACGCTTATCAATGGTATAAATTTGTTTTGTCTTCGTTTGTTATAGTTAAAAGAGAATTCAAACATATATTTCTGTAAATGCAGAAAACTCACACCATGATGAGCACCACGTAACATTCTGTTCGCATTAGAAAGAAGTTTATTTAACCAGTTTTTAATGGTAGGTTTTACGGGGGAAAGAGGATTCTGATATTCTATGCCTTCTTGAGCATTGAATATTTTAGTACAACGATATCCTTTCATTCTTAATCTCTTTTCTTCTGAAAAACAATCTTTTTGGGTTTGGGTGGGAGTAATTAAGTTTATCTCGTCCTGACCTCTGGTCAATGATGTATGAATTGCTGAAATTGAATAATTCTTTAGTTCGTTTATGTTGTACTCTTCGTTACTATTATTGGATAAAATATACAAGAATTGAAAATACTCCTTTCCTAGTAATTCCTTGCCCATGGCCATTCGTATTTTCATACTAAGGTACCAGACAGTACGATACCTTTTTATTCCTAAAAGCCTTGATAATTCTAAGGTGGAATAGGATTTCTTAATATGAGTCATGAAAAATATGGCCTTAAACCAGGTCGTGAAATTGAGATTACTAGATTCCATAAAAGTGCCACTTTTTAAACTTATTTTCCTTCCACAGCAACAGCGCCAATACAGGTGTTTTGGTCGCCAATTATTAACTTTTGATTTGCATTTAGGACAGTTGATTCCTTTCTTTTCTCTGTGAATTTTTATAAAGGAAATACATTTTTTCTCTGTCCCAAAACGATTGATGAATTCGTTGAGGTCCATAATGAATTAGATTAGGTTGATAAAAAAGTTATGATAATTCTGAGTTGAAATCAAATAAAACTATTTGGCAAGATTACGACTAGTCAAAATAATTTTCCCTTCTTCAACCCCAACCCCCTCAAAAAAATCCCCTATCTTCCCCTTACCAAAAACACCCCGTCATGAAACTAAAACAACTCATCATCCCCCTTACCATTTCCTCCATCCTCTTCTCCTGCTCCAGCTCCCGCTTCATAGAACCGCTCGCTAAAAAGCAAAATGCGGTAAGTGCAGATTTTGGCGGACCGCTTGTGAATGTCCCCGGTGTGGCAACAATTCCTTTACCTTTTTCTAGTTTGACCTATGGTAGAGGACTCTCGCACAGTACAACCATTTACGGCAGCTGGCACACAACTGCCGCAGTGTTTGGAGTGGCACAGTTTGATTTAGGTGTGGTCAAAGAGGTGTGGTACAACAGGGACAGACACATGGGGATAAGCATCACACCCAGTGTGAATTTTGCAAGAGATGTTTTTGAGCAAAACACCAAGCTTTGGCCTATACTCGAAGCCAATTATTATTGGAAATACAACCAGCAAGGTGTGGTACAAGCAGATTTATTGTCGAACAGAAAAATTAAATACAATTTCGTGTATGCGGGAGTAGGGTCGTGGTTTGAATTGTCGAGTACAAGAGCGCACGATCAGCCGCAAAACAATTGGGCTTTTCCTATGGTGCAGGTCGGACATACTTTCCGACGCAACAAATGGAGCTTCTCCACAGAACTCAAAATGATGGTGCCTTATATGAGTAATCAAGACATCGTGCTCGACTATAAAAGTATCACCGGTGAAAGAGGAGCAACTGGAATTTACATAGGTGTAATTAAAAGATTTTAAGATGAAAAAATGGATCATATTTAGCGGAATTGCGCTGCTTGCCTTTACTTCATGTCGCAAGCGTTTAGACAGTTTTCTCTTCAATAATGCAGCGCTCACCGAATACAAATTAGATAATTATTCGGGCGAAGTAGCCCTTGAGGTGGGAGATGATTATGCTGTTCCCGTCGCAGCCATACATCCATTCGCGTTGGAAATGGATATAGAGGGTGTAAACGAAGAAGTACACATGGTCTATGCGGGTGATTTGTCTACCATAGATCAAGACACCGTTATTTTATACTGCCACGGAAACCGCGATCACATGGACTATTATTGGCCGCGACAAAAATTGTTGGCCAATGTTGGCGGACTCAACCGTTTGGGGGTATTGATGATGGATTACCCGGGTTATGGTATGTCCGGTGGCGCACCAACTGAGGAGAACATGTATCAAAGTGTTGCATTGGCCATGCAGTGGTTAAAAGACCAAGGTGTTACCAGTGATAAACTCATCATGGTCGGCTATTCTTTGGGAAGCGCACCGGCTTGTGAGTTAACGGCTAATAAAGCCGATTATCCCCTAGAGCCAACCAAACTAATCTTAGAATCTCCCTTTGCGAGTGCCGAAGTCATGGTGCAAGATGCCGCAGCATTGGATATGCCAGGGAGTTATTTTGTGAACCTTAAAATCGATAACGCTGAAGAAATAAAAAATATAGATATTCCACTTTTATGGATACATGGAACCGATGATGATTTCTTGTCTATAAAAACGCATGGAGAGCTTGTCTACGCCAATAAAACTGGAGATAAAACTGCCATTCGCGTAGAAGGTGGTGATCACAATAACCCACCGGCAATTATGGGCTACGATAATTATATTAAAGCTTTGGAGCAATTTATTTTTAATTAGGCAAACGGCCAGGCTATCCTTACAAGCTCACTCCCAAAGGCCAAGTATTACCAAAGCTTACAGCGGCTTCTTCCAGTCGCCGCTGTAAGCTAAGTAATCCTAAACCTTCGCCACGCTCACTTTGCATCCTATCCTTGTTTGAAAATTCTTCAATTCAGATGCGAAAGCAAATTTTTTTAAGATCCTTTATCCAAACTCCTTACTCATACTCAAAACTGTCTAGACATCTAATTGTCTAAAAGTCTAACCGTCTAAGAATCCAAATAAACATCATTCTTAAAGTCAATTTTATAGCCACAGTCAAAATGACCTTTAGGGCAGGCTTTATGCCCATGCAAACCACAAGGCTTGCAATCCATACTTTTGCTAATGATTCTAGATTGTTCTGCCAAAGGTCCAAATCCAAACTCGGGTACAGTGCTACAGTAAAAAGCTGTGGTTGGTGTATTCATAGCTGAGGAAATGTGCATTGGGCCAGAATCGTTCACGTAACAGTGTTGTGCGTCTTTAATCAAAGCGGCACTTTGCATGAGGTTTAATTTTCCGGCCAATACTTCAGCATTGTCTAATTCTTGTGCAATTTCCTCACATAATGCAAGGTCACCCGGACCACCAATAAGATAGATTTTATGGTTAAGGGTATGACCAAGTTCTATCCATTTCTCCTTGGGCATTTGCTTCGTAAACCAAACAGATGCAGGTGCAAAGCAAACGTATTTTTGTCCTTTGTACTGATTCACAAAAGCAAAATCTTTCTCAGCAGGATGGAGGGTAGGACGCAATTTTTTAGGAACACCGTGGTGGGCAATTAAACTTAAATTCCTTTCTACTTCATGCAAGTTTTTGGTTAAATCGTGTTTAACCTTTCTCTTAAAGAGGAAAGACAATGGATTTTTATCAAAACCAACAGAACTTTCAGCTTTACCAAAGGCAGTTAAAAATCCACTACTGGCAAAACGGTGCAGGTTAATGATTTCTGTATATTTTTCTTGAACAATTCGCTTTTTAAGGGCGCGTAGACTTTTGTATTTACCTTCTTGTTTGTTCCAAATCAAAACATTGTCTAGGGAGTAATGACCTTGAACCAAGCTTTCATTTCCCTTGCGCACCAATAGGTCTATTTGCGCGTCAGGATATTTTTCTCGTAAGGCGTTAGCTACAGGAGTGGCCAAGATTACATCTCCCAAAAAGGCCGTTTGTATGATCAGAAACTTTTGCATGCGGCTCAAAAATAGGTGAATTCTATAAATTCCATAAATTAATGGCATGAACTTGGAACATTTTCTTGTTCTATCCGAATAATACTTTGATGAGGTTAACTTTTTTATGCACAGTACTGCTAGTAACATTTACAACATTGTCTGCCGATTTGGAAGGGCAATGGAAGGGAATATTATCTATCCACCAAGATTTTTCTGACGAGCAAGCTATTTACCTGAACTTAGATAAAGGAAGTGAGCTTACGCGTATTGAATTAACGGATACGGATGTTTATGCCTTAAAAAGATTTAAGGTGAACGACAGTGATGCTTTTAACATAGAAATTGAAGAAATCAATTTTAAATCGAGAGCCAACAGCAGAGAAACTCCAAGGTGTAAATTGAAATACAACCTGAAGTACAACGATAGTACAGGCTACTTAGAAGGAACCTTTACCAGTGTAGATTGTAGAAATTATTCGGGTTACGTCATTTTATACAAAGCAGATTATAATTTTCCTGATCAGAAAAAGTCAGACCTTAGTCATTTGTGGGTGCACCGCTTAAAGATGGATTTAGACAAAGGTTTTTCAGCACCAGCCATTCGCAAAAAGGAGTTAGAGGATTTTAAATTTAAACCGATTTATTTTGATCATGATAAATCTGTGGTAAAAGCTGAATTTCATGCTTATTTAAAAGATATGATACGCGTGGTTCAAGGACATTCAGATATACGTATTAAGGTTACAGGTCATACCGATGCGGTAGGAACAGATGCCTATAACGTAGGCTTATCAGAAAGAAGAGCAAAGGCGATAAAAGACTTTTTTGTAACCCATGGTTTACCCGAAGATAAGTTAGAGATAGATTTTAAGGGGGAACGAGAGCCTGTTGATACAAATGCCACCAGCGAAGGTAAACAGCACAACAGGCGCGTTGATTTTAGCTTTGTTTAAAATGTTTATAAGCATCCATCACTTCTACAATTGAAGCAAAGGTGTTGTAGCGTATTTTATCTAAATTAGGTTTAGAAAACCATTTCACCTTCGTAATACCTTCTTCAATTTGCGGCGTTAGTTTTTCATCTCCATCATAGGTGAAACTGTACCAATAGGTTTTTTTTATAACATCTTTTCCATAGGTGTCATATATATGATAGGTTTCAATAATTTCATCTTCATAAGAAATATTTGAAATACCACATTCTTCTTCTATTTCACGTTGAGCACCCAAGATTGTATCTTCTCCTTTTTTGAGCTTCCCCTTGGCAATGTCCCAAAACCCATTGCGTTTGATGAACAAATACTTGTCGTGTTTCGTGTCACGAACAATTCCTCCAGCAGCTTCAACCCAGGCGTAATTTTCAAAAAGTTTACGCATAGCTTTCTTAGGCTCATCATCCACAATGGCGATTCTAATTTTACTTGAGGCGTTTCTATATGTACTCAAGATGTTTTTAAGTACAATTTCATTGAGTTTGCCTTTTATCAAGAAAGTATCGCTTTTCAACCCTTTTTCATTCTTTACAAAGTAGAGTGGCGTATTTTCAATAAAAACTTTATACATTTGCGGCATGATTTTAAATAAGGATAACGCTTCAAAAGTAGCAGAATTTTTGTTACAAATTAAAGCAATAAAACTTGAGCCCACATCTCCTTTTACATGGGCATCTGGTTGGAAATCTCCAATCTATTGTGATAACCGAAAAACCTTGTCTTATCCAAACATTAGAACTTTTATAAGACAAAGTTATTCTGAGATCATTTTGGAGAAATACGGTAAACCAGATGTAATTGCAGGAGTGGCTACAGGAGGAATTGCACAAGGTGCATTAGTAGCGCAAGAATTAGGAGTGCCATTTATTTATGTAAGATCTTCAGCAAAAGGTCACGGTTTGGGTAACCAAATTGAAGGTGATTTTACTGAAGGACAAAACGTTGTAGTTATTGAAGATTTGATTTCTACTGGAGGTTCTTCTTTAAAAGCTGTAGAGGCATTAAGAGAAGCTGGGTTAAACGTGAAAGGTTTAGCGGCAATTTTCTCATACGGATTCAAAATCTCTCAAAATAACTTTGAGGAGGCGAATTGTCCTTACGTTGTGCTTTCTAACTACGATATTTTAATGGATTTGGCCTTAGAACAAGGTGCTATTTCTAAAGAGGATTTAGTTTCTTTAAGAGAATGGAAAGAGAATCCATCTGAATGGTCTCCAAAAGAAGCTTAAGCCATGAAAATAGATAGTGAAAAAGTTGTTGTAAATGCGGATGTTACTACGGTATACGCCTTTTTAAAGGATGCCCACAACATTGGTGAGCTTTTGCCAAAAGATGATGTAAAAGACTTCACAGCAACAGATACAACATGTAGCTTTAAGGTACAAGGGGGGATTGTTATCACTTTGGAACAGAAAGAGATGATAGAAAATCAACAAATCATTATGAAAGCGGGTGCAAAATCTCCTTTTCCATTTGATTTAACAATTTTCATGTCGCCAGAAGGAGATAAAACGCAAGGTTATATTCACTTCGATGGAAAGGTGAACGCTTTCTTGAAAATGATGGTTCAAAAACCGTTGACCAACCTTTTCAACTACATGACCAATAAGATTAAAGAAAAATACGAGGCGTAATTCCTCTATACCATACGATCTTTGAAACGGATGGATTGATTGCGATAGCTTTCGATTCGTCCGTTTTCTTTTTGTAGTCGTAAATTTCCAAATTCATCTGTGTCTACAAGAATGGCATTGAATTCCTCCTGCGTTTCTGCATCTACAAAGGTACTTTCAATACCACGTAACCACAGTGCTTTATCAAACTCTTGTTTTAGTGTGTCAGCGCCTACTTGCTCCATACTATTCCACCTTTCTTGAAATGTATAGCAAAACTCTAACATAATGTTGTAAGGCGTGTGGTGTTTTCCGGAAGCTTGACTTAAAGAAATGCCCAAGTCATTTTCAAATGACTGCTGATTCAGATTTAGTCCTATCCCTACAATACAGGATTGAATTCCAAAAGGACCCCATTGATTTTCAATTAAAATACCGGCAATTTTTCGTTTGCCTATCAAAATATCGTTGGGCCATTTTATGTTGACATTTTCGGCGTGTTTGGTCAATACATCTTTCAATGCCAAACTTACGGCGTAATTTAAAGTATGTTGGTTGTTTTTAATTAGAGCATTGGGGGTGATGTATAAACTCATGGTTAGGTTAGAAAATGGGTCAGATTGCCATGTGTTACCGCGTTGACCTCTGCCATTTGTCTGTATATCTGCCAAAATAACAGTGCCGTGTGAAATTTGACCTTGCTTCCCCATATTGGCAGCATAGTTGTTCGTAGAATCTACACGTTCTAGATGAATAATTTTATGACCTATTTTTGTTTGCGTCATATCTGCAACAATGAGTTTAAAACACTGAGCGTAAAATTAAAATTTAATTAGATTTGTAGTACACTCAAAATTGAGAATGCATAAAGTAATAGAGAAAATAGATTCCCGAATTTTGGCCGAGACAATAGTCGAGGGAATGCAAGAGGTGAAGGCCAAAGACATTACCATCTTAGATTTAAGAGATATTCATAATTCAGTTACCGATTTTTTCGTGATTTGTAGTGGTGAATCTACCACGCAAGTAGAAGGAGCTAGTAATGCTATTGTAAGGCATACAAGAAAAGTTTTGCGCGACAAACCTTGGCATGAAGAAGGTAAACGTAACGGAGAGTGGGTATTGTTAGACTACGTGAACGTAGTGGTGCATATCTTCCATAAAGACGTAAGAAGTTTTTACGAGATTGAAGACTTATGGGCAGATGCGAAAAGAACAGATATTCCTAATTTAGATTAAAATAATAATGGCAAAAAAGAAGAAAAATCAGTATTCGATTTACTGGATATACGCTGGTATA
This sequence comes from Lishizhenia sp., assembly GCF_057456495.1. NCBI lineage: Bacteria > Pseudomonadati > Bacteroidota > Flavobacteriia > Flavobacteriales > Crocinitomicaceae > Lishizhenia > Lishizhenia sp. The sequence goes on from NZ_JBVCPV010000088.1 coordinate 9,931, forward strand.
GCAGTATTGATTCTAGGAGCACAGTTTTTCATGGGGTCTTCAGGAGGTAGCGATGTAAGTAGAGGTACTTTCATTGAACTAATGGAGAACGGATACGTGGAGAATGTTGTGTTGATTAGAAATCAGAACAGAGTAGATTTCCAAGTAACGGAAGACGGACAAAAAGCAATAGAGAACGGAAATTTCGATAACGCTAATGGGGATAAGAAAGATTATGATCGTATGAAGCGTATCATGTCGAATCAACCAAGCGCATTTTCGGCAAGAAGTAAACCGAAGTTTTCATTAGATATTTCGAGTCAAGAAGTATTTGACAAGAACTATGAAAAAGCAAATGAGAAATTAATTGCAGACGGTAAGCAGCCGTTGGGAAGCTATAACGTGAATAATGAGGTGAATTACTTAAGCCAAATTATCGCTTTCATTTTCCCTGTATTAATCATCATTGTAATCTGGATGTTCATCATGAGAAGAATGTCTGGTGGAGCAGGAGGAGGTCCTGGTGGACAAATCTTTAACATCGGTAAATCTAAAGCGCAAGTCTTTGAAAAAGGTAAAGGAACAGATGTTACCTTTAAAGATGTAGCTGGATTAGAAGGAGCTAAAGAAGAGGTTGAGGAAATTGTTGACTTCTTAAAGAACCCTAAGAAATACACAGAGCTTGGAGCTAAAATTCCGAAAGGAGCCTTATTGGTAGGACCTCCGGGAACAGGTAAAACCTTATTGGCAAAAGCCGTTGCAGGTGAAGCACAAGTACCTTTCTTCTCACTTTCAGGATCTGATTTTGTGGAGATGTTTGTGGGAGTTGGAGCGTCACGTGTGCGTGATTTGTTTAAACAAGCCAAAGAAAAATCTCCAGCAATTATCTTTATTGATGAGATTGATGCTATTGGTAGAGCCAGAGGAAAAAGTAACTCTATGGGGTCTAACGATGAGCGTGAGAATACATTGAATCAGTTGTTAACAGAAATGGATGGTTTCGGAACAAACTCTGGAGTTATTATTCTAGCAGCAACTAACCGTGCAGATGTATTGGATAAAGCATTGATGCGTGCAGGTCGTTTTGATAGACAGATTTACGTAGACATGCCAGACTTAAATGAGCGTAAGGAAATTTTCCAAGTTCACTTAAAACCATTGAAGTTAGATAAAGAAATGGACATTGATTTCTTGTCGAAACAAACTCCAGGATTTAGCGGTGCTGACATTGCTAACCTGTGTAACGAAGCAGCGTTAATTGCAGCAAGAAAACAAAAGCCTTTCGTAGAGAAGCAAGATTTCTTAGATGCCGTTGATAGAATCATTGGTGGTTTAGAGAAGAAGAATAAAATCATTACCAAAGAAGAGAAGAAGTCGATTGCCTTCCACGAGGCAGGACACGCAACTATCTCTTGGTTGTTGCAATATGCACATCCATTGGTAAAAGTGACTATCGTGCCTAGAGGTCAGTCTTTAGGAGCGGCATGGTACTTACCAGAAGAAAGAAGTATTACAACTACAGAGCAAATCTTGGATGAAATGTGTTCTGCATTAGGAGGTAGAGCTGCCGAGCAGTTGATCTTTGGTAAGATTTCTACAGGTGCGTTGAGTGACTTGGAGAAGGTAACAAAACAAGCCTACGCAATGGTATCTATCTACGGATTGAACA
>NZ_JBVCPV010000089.1:0-11571 GCF_057456495.1 Lishizhenia sp.
AGAGATTTTAACAATTCTAATTCTAGCCAATGGGAAATTACATTGTTGTGCAACTCTCCAAACAATACAACTTCTTGTTTTTGTAATGATTTAAGCATCTTTTGGTAACTTATTTCCTTCCCTTTACCGTTGTATATCTTATAATTTTCTAGCTGCGCCAAACTGTTTAAAGCCAGTGTGAAAAGTGTTAGTAGTGTAAGTATCGCTTTCATGTTTTTTTTATTACAAATATAAGAGAGCTATACGAATTCGCTAATACCTATTTATTGTGATATAATTTCGAGATAGGAACTAAAGATTCGCCCTGTTTTCTTAGTCGTCTCGCATATATTGAGTATTTTTGATGCGCTAAAAAACAAAGTATGTCAGACGATAAAAAGATCATTTTTTCAATGGTTGGGGTCAATAAGCAGACACCAGCTGGAAAACAAATTCTTAAAAATATTTATTTGTCCTTTTATTATGGGGCAAAGATTGGAATCATAGGTTTAAACGGTGCGGGTAAATCTACTGTAATGAAGATTATTGCAGGTTTAGACAAGGCCTATACAGGTGATGTAGTTTGGAGTGATGGTTACTCTGTTGGTTACTTGCCACAGGAACCAGAATTGGATCCAAACAAGACCGTGAAAGAAATCGTAATGGAAGGTGTACAAGAAACGGTAGATCTTTTAAAAGAATACGAAGAAATCAATAATTCTTTCATGGATGAAGCAGTGTTGAATGATCCAGACAAAATGGATAAACTCATTGCGCGACAAGGTGAAGTGCAAGATAGAATTGATGCTGTTAACGCATGGGATTTAGATGCACAATTAGATTTAGCGATGGATGCTTTACGTTGTCCTCCAGATGATCAGAAAATTGAAAACCTTTCAGGAGGGGAAAGACGTCGTGTTGCCTTAACGCGTTTGTTGTTGAAGCAGCCTGATGTATTATTGCTGGATGAGCCTACTAACCACTTGGATGCTGAGTCTATTGACTGGTTAGAGCAACACTTACAACAGTATAAAGGAACGGTAATCGCCGTAACCCACGATAGATATTTCTTAGATAACGTTGCTGGATGGATTCTAGAATTGGATAGAGGTGAAGGTATTCCTTGGAAAGGAAACTACTCTTCTTGGTTAGAGCAAAAAGGTAAGCGTTTAAAAGAAGAAGAGAAACAAGAGTCTAAACGTCAGAAGATTTTAGCGCGTGAGTTAGAATGGGTAAAAATGAACCCGAAAGGACGTCATGCTAAGAATAAAGCGCGTTTATCGAACTACGATAAGATGATGAGTCAAGACATTAAGGAGAAGGAGTTGACTTTAGAACTTCCTATTCCTAATGGACCACGTTTGGGTAGTAATGTAATTGATGCAGAAGGTGTAGCCAAAGCATTTGGAGACAAATTATTGTACGATAACTTAAACTTCTCATTGCCTCCAGCAGGTATCGTTGGGGTTATCGGACCAAACGGTGCGGGTAAAACTACCATCTTTAAAATGATCATGGATGAATTGCAACCAGATGCTGGTTCTTTCAACATAGGTGAAACGGTAGAGATAGGATATGTAGACCAGACGCATAAAGATTTAGATCCAGAAAAATCAATTTTTGAGGTAGTTTCTGGTGGTACAGAACACATAGAAATAGGTTCTCAAAAGATGAACGCTAGAGCGTACATTTCTAAGTTTGGTTTCTCAGGAGCTGATCAGAGTAAGAAAGTTGGAGTGTTATCAGGTGGTGAAAGAAACCGTTTGCACTTGGCAATGACCATGAAGACGGAAGCAAACGTGTTGTTACTGGATGAGCCTACCAATGATATTGATGTGAATACCTTGAGAGCATTAGAGGAAGGGATTATGAATTTTGCGGGATGTGCCGTTGTGATTTCTCACGACAGATGGTTCTTAGATAGAATTTGTACACACATCTTAGCTTTCGAAGGAGATTCTGAAGTTTACTGGTTCGAAGGTACTTACTCTGACTACGAAGAGAACAAGAAAAAGCGTTTGGGAGATACTTCTCCAAAACGTGTGAAATACAGAAAATTGACAAAAAACTAGAACACACATTCATTCTTTAAATACAGAACAAATGAGCGTAAGAGATTTAGAACCAAAAGCGATGTGGAATAATTTTGCAGATTTAAATGCCGTTCCGCGTCCATCAAAAAAAGAAGAGAAAGTTATCCAATTCATGGTTGATTTCGGTAAGAAATTAGGATTGGAAACGAAAACAGATAAAATAGGTAATATCATCATAAAAAAGCCTGCAACTCCAGGTATGGAAGATAGACAAACCATCATCATGCAGAGTCACGTTGACATGGTGCACCAAAAGAACTCTGACAAAGTTTTTGATTTTGATACACAAGGTATTGAAATGAAAATTGAAGGAGACTGGGTAAAAGCAGAAGGTACTACGTTGGGAGCTGATAACGGTATTGGTGTTGCTTCTATAATGGCGATATTGGAATCTACAGATATTGCACACCCTGCAATTGAAGCAATGTTTACTGTAGATGAAGAAACAGGTATGACTGGAGCTATGGAGTTAGATCCTTCTAATTTCACCGGAACTATTCTTTTGAACTTAGATACTGAAGATGATGATGAATTAAGCATTGGTTGTGCAGGAGGTATTGATACGAATACATCTTATGTGTACGAATCAATCTCTACTCCGGCCGGGTCTAAAGCTTACAGAATCGAATTGAGAGGTTTGATGGGAGGTCACTCTGGTATGGATATCGATCAAGGTAGAGCGAATGCAAATAAATTAATGAATAGGTTGATGTACGATTCTCCTGTGAAATTAAATATTGCAAGCATAGATGGTGGTAGTTTGAGAAATGCTATACCTAGAGAATCTACAGTGGTTTTAACGATAGCTGAAATGGATGCTGAAGCATTCGAAAGCTACTTTGAAATGAAAACGGAAGCATTGGCTGAAGAGTTTGCGAGTATTGAAAAAGATATGAAGTTTTCAATCGCTGCTACAGATTTACCAACAGAAGTTGTTTCTGGTGCTGATACTACAAAGATTTTGCAAGCGGTACATGCAACGCATAATGGAGTTTTCAGAATGAGTCCGGATATTGAAGGTTTGGTTGAAACTTCTTCTTCTTTAGCTAGAGTTATTGTGAATGGTGGTAAGTTCATCACGCAGTCATTGCAACGTAGCTCAGTTGAATCTACAAAATGGGAAGTTGCAAACACGATTAAGTCTACGTATGAGTTATTAGGGGCAGAAGTTGTTCAGTCTGGAGACTACCCAGGATGGCAACCTAATCCAAACTCTAAGATATTAAAGACTATGGAGCAGTTGTACAAAGATATGTTTAACGAAGCTCCTCAAGTGAAAGCTTGTCATGCAGGGTTGGAATGTGGTATTTTGGGCAAACATTTGCCAAACACAGATATGATTTCTTTTGGACCGACAATTAGACAACCTCACTCACCAGATGAGCGTGTATCTATTTCATCTGTTCAAAAATTCTGGGGATACTTAATTGAAACCTTGAAGAATATTCCAGCCTAATGTTAGCTGATAATAGAGCTGAATTATTGAAATTAGCAAATATGAAAATGCCCTTTGGTAAATACCAAGGGCGTTTTTTAGTTGATTTGCCAGAGCCTTACCTTGTGTGGTATAGAAACAAAGGTTTTCCCAAGGGGAAATTAGGTGAGCAATTGCAGATCATGTATGATATTAAAGTGAATGGTTTGGAAGATTTAATTCGACCATTAGTAAGGAGGTAAGTGATTACCTCCTTTTTTTATTAGCTCGCTTTTCTACGATCGTTTATATTTTGCAAGGGTTTTAAGCCTGCTTTAATATGTTTCCATTTTGTGGGGTGCTTATCTAGGTAGTAAGCAATTCTGCTTGCATTTTTCTTAACGGCGTCAGTAATTGCTGGTGGACTAACTGGAGGTTCTAAATGTGCAGCAACATTCTTCCCTGTAATTTTGAGTCCGGCCATTAAACACTTCTTAGCACTTTCTTCGTAGCTATCTAAAATTTCAAGCGCTCTATCTTTTACCAATTCTTCTTCCGTATTCAAGTTGATATTGGTTAGATAGATAGCTTCTAGGATTAAGGAATTGCTTCCGAAATTCAAATTGTAAGCAATATCAATCGCTTCTTCAACAACAGTGTTTAGTTTTTCTGTGTTTAATTTTAATTCAGAAAGCTGCTCAACAAAGTCATTTTCTACATGTATAGATAATTGTAGTGCTTTACTTTTTTCAGCAACTATGCTACTGATCAATTGAGCAATGAAATCGCGCTGTAAGCTCTTCAATTCTTCCACTTCTAATTGCGTACGCTTATTTTGATCTTTTAACGCATGCTGTACTTGTGTGAATTGTTTCAAGGTTTTAGCTTCATCTACAATACGGTTATAGTCGAATAAAAATCCTTGGTATAACAGCGTAGAGATGATATCCTTTTCAGAAGCGTGAATACTTTCAAAATCGTTCACATGATTATAGAGGTTGAATTTGTGTGGAAATTCAATAAAGATCAAGTCCTTAAAACTGTCGTTGGCAGAATTAAAAGCTAAACAGAGGGTTCTGTTTTCGCGTTCGGAAGATAAATCTAACTGTGTAAGTTCAGGTTTAAAGCGTGTTTCCTCGAAGCCTACAGGTAGCCATCGGGTATTGCTTTTTGACTTTCGGTAATTCTGAAACTTAACGCGGTCACTTTCTTCTAAAACAATATTGTTGTGAAAGTCACTAATAATCATGGATTTACTTTCATTTACATACACCCCCTTAATAGAGGTTGCCATGGGGAGCATCTCTTTTGCTTTATTCATAAGGAATAAAATAGGGTGATATGTAGCGGAAAGCCTCATTTCTTAAGCAAAGATATTAAGAAAACTTAATTTTTTAGCAAATATTATTAAGTAAGCTTAATAATTATTAAAGATAGATTATTCTAGCTTAATTTCTAAATAATCAGCCTAAAACCTTAGTTTATTTGTGGTGTAGATTAAAAATTCCATCGCCATGATTAGTATTAGTTTAGACCAAGAAGTTAGAAATGAAGTTAAATTATTAAGTGTTGAATTAAAAACCTTAAGCTTAAAGTGTATAGGTACGCTTTATTTATTATTGATGAGCGTGAAGAATTTCGTACTCGAGTACATCGATAGTTTGAATGATTTTAGGTGGAGTAATATTCAGAAATGGGGTTTTGTAAATGTGTTAATTGAAAGAGCGTACAAGTTCTTTGGATTGGAAGATGCTGAGAAAAGAGCACGTGTAAAAGCTAAAATAAAAAGAGGAGTTAAGCGTACTTTTAAAAAGGTGTTGAAAGTGTTTTTATTCCCTTTAGTACTAGTGTTTTACATAATTTCAGTTCCTTTTGAGAAAAAAAATGAGAAAAATGTAAAAAACTGTTACAAGGTTTAGATTTCTGTTTTTCAATATGTTACATTGTTTTCTTTAAAGTTGTCATAGAATAATTTGTGTTAAAAATGTAAATTTTCCAACTTTTTTTGAAACTTCTCCTAACACCGTGTCGTACACTGAGTTATAAAATTTGACAAAATGATATTAACTGAAAATAAAGTAGGAATGAATACTGTGAATGTTGCTAAGAAAAAATTGGAAATGCACTACGCAAAAGGAGTAAAGAGCGAATTAAGCATTTTCGAAGTTGCTAATTTAATGGACCTTATCTCAAACAAAGAAGCGGTAGAGCAAATGGAAAGGCGCTCAATATTCTTTGGGTTCTCCAAAAATTAATAAATGCTCTTCTAAAAAATAATGATCCAAATGTAATCACGTTCTGTGATGTAAATACATGTCTTAATTCCAGGTGTGTATAAAATTCTATTTAAACGTTTTATTCTAAAGGGTATAGAAGGTGTTTATTAGCGTTCTGTATTGAAAGTGGCATATGCTATTTTAGCTTGTGTTACAATTGTAATTATTTAAGGCTTGCCTTTTTGTTATTTTTGTAAATCTATATGTTTGTGATATTTGTAATTCTTAATTACATTTGTTACATGAGTATACAAGACCGTTTAAAAATGATTATGAAGATGAACAATTTGAATGCAAGCTCCTTTGCAGACAAAGTAGGTGTTCAGCGATCTAGTGTATCGCATATCCTGAGTGGTAGAAATAAACCTAGTCTTGATTTTATTCAGAAAACCTTAAATACCTTCCCAAGGGTGAGTGGTGATTGGCTAGTTAGCGGTAAGCAACCTAGTAAAGAGCCGGCTGCTCAGGTCAACAATGCTAGCGGTCCAAAGGTTGAACCTAAAAACGAACAAGTAAGTGCAATAAATCCTGCACAAGCACCTCAAAGTTTAGCCCAAAAAAATACCGCCTCGCAAAAGACGGTAGAAAAAATCGTTTATTTCTATACGGATGGTACTTTCAAAGAGTATACTTCTTCTAGTGAAGAATAACTCCAGAACCTATTAATTCATCATTTTCATAGAACGCAGCAAACTGACCCGGCGTAATCCCTTTTTGATATTGCTCAAAGTAAATGTACATTCCATCTTCTTTCATTACCAATGTAGCGTCCTGAAGCGGTTGTCTATATCTTATTCTCACTTTTAACGTTCTTGTTTCCCCAGGAGTCAAAGAACGATTAGGATTAACCCAGTGTACTTCATCTTCTTTAATAAACAAAGCTTTTCTGTTTAATAAAGGATGATCTTCACCTTGTCCAGAGTATACAATATTGTTTTCTGTATCTATTCCAATTACAAAAGAGGGAAGAGGTCTTCCTCCGATATTCAATCCTTTACGTTGGCCAATCGTGTAAAAATGCGCACCTTGATGTTCAGCAACTTCTAGGGTTTCTGCGTTGTCTAATACAAATGGCTGTGCCAATTCTACAACGTTTTCAAGAGTGTCTTCAATTGAATTTTGCGTTTGTTTATCAAAGTGGTTGATATTGACCTCTAGTACCTTACCTTTTTTAGCTTCAAGCTTTTGTTGAAGGAAAGTAGGGAGTGAAATCTTACCAACAAAACATAATCCCTGACTATCTTTTTTGTTGGCAGTAACCAATCCGGCTTCTGTAGCAATGCGTCTAACTTCAGATTTTTGTAATTCTCCAATAGGGAAGAGTGCTTTAGATAGTTGCTCTTGACTCAACTGGCACAAGAAGTACGATTGATCCTTGTTGTTATCTAAACCTGATAGTAAACCAAAGCTTCCGTCTTCGTGTTCAACCTTTCTACAGTAGTGTCCGGTTGCCACGTAATCTGCACCTAGCTCCATCGCTGCTTTCATAAACACATCAAACTTGATTTCACGGTTGCATAAAACATCTGGGTTGGGAGTTCTTCCAGCCTCGTATTCCGCAAACATATAATCCACGATGCGTTCTTTGTAGTCTTTGCTTAGGTCTATAACCTGGAAAGGTATTCCCAATTGGTTGGCGATTAATAAAGCGTCATTACTGTCGTCTATCCACGGACAGTCATCTGATAAGGTAACACTTTCGTCATGCCAGTTTTTCATAAACATACCAATTACTTCATATCCTTGCTCTTGAAGTAAATGTGCTGTAACACTACTGTCTACACCACCTGATAAACCTACAACTACTCTTTTCATGATGCAAAAATAGTCAATTTAACAGAAGGTTATTGTCCTAAACATATCAATTGGTAAGAGGAGGGGTGATTTGGTGTTAGAGTTTACTTTTGTAATTAGATTGAGATGGATGAAGTTACACATTTGTAACTCTAAATGTTATTACAAATGTCGATAGGTTTAAACAGACGTGTTACTTCTGTAACATTTGTAGTGTAAACACAATTTAACATTTGTAGCTTAAAGCTGTAGAAACAATTGAGTATTTTCGTTGTATGAAAATCTACGCATCAATTCTAATTGGTTTATCTATTGCCTTCTTCGGAACTGCACAAGAAGATACAGTTGCCTGTGAGCAGGTCTATGTTAAGGGAAAGGTTTACGATACATTACAACCTCAAGGGTTTTATAATATGATGGTCATTAATAAATCTGAAGGTAAAGGTGTATTTGGTATGCCTAATGGTACTTTTTCTATGTACACCAAAAATGGCGATACCATAGCGTTAACAGTGAAAGAATACTCCAAACACAGCTATATAGTTGTAGCAGACAGTAATTGTCAATTTATTATTGATTTACCCTTATCACCTAAGGTTCAAGAATTTGATGAAGTTCGTATTTATCCACTTAAATCACTGGAGGAAATTAAAAAAGAAAGACAAGAGTTAAGTATGCGCGAAACGCGAACGGTAACAGGTATTAATGTTGTACAATCTCCGATCACTGCGCTTTATGAACGATTCTCCAAAACGGGTAAAGCCAAGAAAAAAGTGGCAGAACTGGAACATCAAGACAATATCAATGCTATACTTAAGGAATTGTTAAGGTTGTATGTATCTAATGATGTTGGAAATTTAAAGGAAGAACATTTCGCTGATTTTGTAGAGTTCTTAAACATTGATGAGAATTTCTTGAGGACCTCTACAGATTATGAGTTAGTTGTGTTTATTAATGATAAGCTCGAGCATTATAGATATTTCCATCCGGAGTACTTTAATACTGATGAAGAACAGGAAGGTGAAGCTAACCCGTCTCAAGAAAAGGATGCACAAGGAAGTGAAGATGTTGAAAATCAGGATAAAGAATAAGGTGTTACTTTTGTAATATGTTAGTTTTAGAAGATGTTGTAAAATGTAAACTTTGTAAAGATCGTTTAGAGCCCAATCCTATATTTCAAATTAACGAAAAAGCGAAGGTTCTAATTATTGGTCAAGCACCAGGTTTAAAGGTGCATCAAACAAAACTTCCTTTCAACGATGCAAGTGGAGATCGTTTGCGGGAATGGATGGGAATAGATAGAACTCTTTTTTATAGTGAACAGGTAGCCATACTTCCTATGGCTTTGTGTTATCCTGGTAAAGGTAAGAGTGGAGATAATCCGCCACCGAGTATATGTGCAAAGACCCATCACGAAAAATTGTTGTCACTTATGCCCAAAGTGGAGTTAGTGTTGTTAATTGGTGCTTATGCCCAGAGATACTATTGTAATGATAGCTATAAAAATCTAAGTGAGAGGGTGTTGCATTTTGAAGAGTTTTTACCGAGATATTTCGTATTACCCCATCCTTCACCTCGTAATAATATTTGGTTGAAAAAGAATCAATGGTTTCTAGAGCAGGCTATACCTGTACTCAAAGAAAAGGTCTACTTATTACTAAAGCAATAGAAATACTTAGAATAAATTGATTAACGAGGATTAAATCACTATCTTTGTGCCTCAATCTTCATAATGTTCTATTCAGAGCTATTGTAAGCCCTTCGAGATAAATACTCATGTTTCACTCAGGCATTTCGTTTGTTTTCAGCATTATTTCAGTTTGATTATTGTCTAATTTAAAAATAGTAAATGGCCAGATCCCAAGAGACTTTTAATAAAAAAGAGAGAGAAAAAAAGAAAAAGAAGAAACGACAAGAGAAATTACTTAAGAAGCAGGAAAGAAGAGATGACAACAACAAAGGAGTTGCATTTGAAGACATGTTAGCTTATGTTGATGAAAATGGACACTTAGTTGATACACCTGTTGACCCTTCTAAGAAAAAGAAAATTGACGCAAGTTCGATTGAAATTGGAGTTCCGAAAAGAGAAGAGGAAGAATACGATCCAATTTTTGAAGGGAAATTAGTATACTTTAAAGACGATAAAGGATACGGATTCATCAAAGATTTAAATTCTGAAGAAAAGTACTTTGTACACATCAATAACTTTATTGATGATATCCAAGAATTGGATAAAGTGAATTTTGAAATCGAGAAAGGACCACGTGGTTTTAATGCAGTTCGCGTTAAAAAGTGGAAGAAGAAAGAAGAGAAGCCAAAAGAAACACCAGAGGATAAGTCGAAAGAGACATCGTCTGATGAAGAAGAATAAAAGTAAAAGGGAGTTATTAAACTCCCTTTTTTTATACCTAATCTTTTCGCTTGTACCTTCTTATGATTAATCCTAAAGGACGGTCGTAATTGAAATAATTCTGTATCCAGTCTACTAAGGTGACAATCTTGTTTCTAAAGCCAACCAAAGAGAGTAGGTGAATGAGCATCCATACAAACCAAGCAAATGTTCCTTGGAAAGATATGGAGGGTAAATCAACTACTGCCTTTTTTCTACCTATGGTAGCCATAGACCCTTTGTCTTTATACTCGAATTTTTTCAACCCTTTTCCCTTTTGTAGGGCGATTAAATTTTTTGCCAATAAAGCACCTTGTTGCATAGAAACGGGAGCAAGCATGGGGAGTCCTCTTGGACTATCATCGTTGATGTTTGCAGAAACATCTCCAATGGCATAAATGTTATCATACCCCTGTACTTTGTTGTAGTCATCTACTTTAATACGGTTACCCGGAGCTACAATGTCTTTACTTAATCCATCGGGAATATTCCCTTTAACTCCGGCTGTCCAAATTACGGTTTCAGTTACAAAGTCATCTTTATCCTGAATTTGTAGGCGTGCACCGTCATAGTCTTCAACAAGAGTGTTTAATTCTACGACCACATCAAGTTTTTCAAGGTGTTTCTTAGCTGCTTTTGATGCGAGGGGTGACATTGCTCCTAATAAGCGATCTGAAGCTTCAAACAAGTGAATCTGCATCTGCGTGAAATCAATGTCAGGATAATCCTTGGGTAAAACCCATTTCTTCATTTCAGCCAAGGCTCCTGCCATTTCTATACCTGCAGGTCCACCACCAACGATAGCAACATTAATCAGTTCTTGTTGTTCAGTAATGGAACGAGTTAGCATGGCTTTTTCTAAGTTTTCCATGATAAAACTTCTGATGTCCAAGGCTTCAACTACTGATTTTAAGGAAAGTAATTTACCCTTTTTACTGTCGAAATTGAAGTAATTCGTAGATGATCCCGTGGCGATTACTAAGTAGTCGTAATGGATTAAACCAACACTTGTCTCAATTTTACTTTGATTGGTAAGGATGTTTTTGACTTCTGCCATCCTAAACTTAACATTGGAAATCTTCCTAAAAACGCGTCGTATGGGGTAGGCGATGCTGCCGGGTTCTAACCCACTGGTGGCGACTTGATAGAGAAGGGGTTGAAAGGTGTGGAAGTTGTTTTTGTCGATGAGCAATACATCAAACTCAGTGTTTTTTAGTGATTTTGCCAGTTGGATACCTCCGAATCCGCCGCCAATAATAACCACTCTTTTTCTAGCGTACATAATGTTACCTATGTGTTTAATACTAGCAATTAAAATTAAGCAGTTTTATATCATTCAACAAGGTTTTGGAGATTATTTCTTATCTTCAAAACCTCAATTGAAACAAGAGTGACGACGGGTTGCATATCTAATTGAAATACATGGAATTAAAGAAGATTTTTGAGAATAACCAGAATTGGGTACAAAGCAAATTAGATGTTGATGCTAATTATTTTGAGAATTTATCTAAAGGTCAGTCTCCAGAGGTGTTGTACATCGGTTGTTCCGATAGTCGTGTTACTGCAGAAGAATTAATGGGTGCTGCGCCCGGAGATGTTTTTGTACACCGTAACATAGCTAACATG
>NZ_JBVCPV010000090.1:0-11456 GCF_057456495.1 Lishizhenia sp.
AAAGCAAGTGCACTGCGCCTTTCTAATGGTGGTGTTATTCGTAGAAAGAACAACAAAAGTTATGTAGTTACTTGGCCAACCGGCGAACAAGTGATGATTGATTTTAGAAGATCTGGATCTTTTGATTTTATGAATATTAACGTTGAAGTACCTACGTGTAATGCTGGAGAATATACCGGACTTTTAGGTAATGCCAACGGAAGAAGAAATGACGACCTTGATTTGAGTTCAGGTAGATTAAACGATATAGGTTTCACTGCGAGTGATAGTGATGTGTTTGGAGGTTTAGGAAGAACTCAACGTGAAAAAGAAAGAGAATACTTAAGATATATAGCGCGTGATTATGCATCTGTTTATAGAGTAAATATGGTCACAAGTTTATTTGATTATGGATTGGGTCAAAACACAGCGACGTTTACAGATTTATTATTCCCGCGTCAACATAGATCGGTAAGTGATATTCCTCAGGGAAGAAGAAACAGAGCAAGAAGAAGATGTTTGGAACAAGGTATTGCTCCAGAAAACATGAACGCTTGTATATTCGATGTAGCTTTTGTGAACATAGATCCAGAGCCGCGCAGAAGAATTCCAAGGGCGACAGATGGAGTTGATTTTACACCAACGCCAAATTCAGGTAGAAGACCTTCTAGTACTTTAGGTCCGAACCAAACGCCATCATCAAATACAGGAAGAATTCCAGGAACTAATCCAAATGGGAATGTAGATGGAGAAGTGCAAGGTGGAACAACCTTAACGGGGGGCGAAGCAATCAAGGCACCGGTTAAGTTAGACTCTAGTTTTGGTGGAGATAAGCCACAAACTATAGTACGTCCAGAAAGTGAGGTGCCAACGAGAAATGAAAACCCTCAAAGCATCACCACAGAAAAGAAACCCACGAAGGTAGTTCCAGTTGTTAAACCTGTGGAGGAAACAGTTAAAAAGCCGGTTCCACAGCCAAAACCTGTTGTGAAGCCAGTGCCTCAACCAAAAGAGGTGCGTAAACCGGCAAGGAAAATTACTACACCTCCTAAAACTGCCCCAAAACCAACTCCGACCGTAATTGCGCCGAAGAAGCCAAGGGTAACTCCAAAGCCGAAACCAAGGCCAACAACGCCGAAAGTAGTGCCAAGACCAAAACCCACGCCAAGACCGGCACCTAAACCACGTGCTACACCAAAACCAAGACCGGTGGTGAAACCAGTACCGAAGGTAACCCCAAAAAGAACGCCTACTCCTAAACCAGTGGTTAGGCCGAGTAGGAGATAAGAATATAAAGTAGAAAAGAGTTGCTCAATTGTGGGCAACTCTTTTTTTGTTACATTCGTAACAACTGTACTATTACTCTTTATTATGTCTAAAAAAGCAACTGCGAAGAAGCCAAACCCAATCACGGCTATTCTTAAAAAAGCTACACTCTACTTTTATTTGTTAATCATTTGCGTAAGTTATTTTTCAACTTACCCAGAAACCTATGATGAAAAAATATTCTTAGGAGGTGATAATGCTGCTTATTATTTGTTGGGGAAGGCGATTGCTGACGGAGAAGGATACGTAAATGCGCATTTAGTAAATGGAACGGAGGCCAATCACTTTCCTCCTGGGTATAGTTATGTTATAGGGCAAGTACTTAAAATCACAGATGGAGATATACAAACCATTAAACATCTCAATGGATTCTTTTTCTTATGTGTGCTATTACTGATTTTCTTTATTGCCAGAAAACTTAGTCAGAATGATCATCTTGCCTTTGCTACTTCACTTTTCATCCTCTTCAATATGCATTATTTGATGTATTCAAGTATAGTTATGTCGGAGATGATTTTTGCCTTTTTCTCCCTGCTTACCATATTTGCTTTTCTAGCGCGAAAAGAGGAAGTTCAATTTTATAAATCACCGTGGTATTATTTGGCTATTATCTCGATGATTTTTGCCATTTATATAAGAACCCAAGGTGTAGTCTTTCTAGGTGTTTGGATACTCTGGGGAATCCTTAAAAAGAACTGGATGCCAATGATCATCGGAGTTTCTATTGTTGTTTTGGCTTTATTGCCGTGGCAAATGCGTTCTTCTCGCCTGGGAGGATCGGGCTACCAAAAACAATTAATGATGGTGAACCCTTACAACAAGAGTTTGGGTGAAGTTGACTTCTCTGGATTCTTAACACGTATGGGGAACAATGCCACACGTTATTTAGGAAAAGAAATTCCAAGTTCTATTACTCCAAGGTTTTATGTGAATTATAAAAAGGATGCCACAGGTGTGGTTCCTGGACCTACGGTAGGTGGATATTTACTAGGGAGCTTATACCTTGCTTTGATAATTTTTGGAGCGTGGCGCTTGAAAAAATGGCGTTGGTTTTTACTCTTTTATTTAGGGGGGAATCTGGCTGTATTCTTATGTTGGCCAGATGTATGGTTTGGTGTGCGCTTTATGTTCCCAGTTATTCCTTTGGTGAGTTTCTTGATATTTTATGGACTCTTTGAACTGGTAAATATACTCGTGCAAAAAAGGAGTAAAAATCAAAAACAACTGATTCCTGCAGCAGCGCTTCTTTTGTTGTTGTTGTGTACACTTCATATTGAGCCATATACGAAGTACAAAAATAAAGCGAACAACCCATACCCTTTGAATTGGAGAAACTACATGGATTTGTCTAAGTGGGCCAAAGAAGGATTGCCAGAGGGTAGTGTTGTGGCGTGTAGGAAACCACACTTGTTTGCGATTGAATCGGATAAAAAGGTTTCTTCTTTTAAGTATACTGCTGAACTAGATACGGTCTTAGCTGGGTTAATAGACAAAGGAGTTACACATGTAGTAGTGGAGTCTATTGGGTTTACAGCAACCTTTAAATATTTGTATCCCACTGTACAGAAATACAGAGATAAGTTTAGGATGATACACCGCGTAGATCCTGAGGAGATTTTACGACAAAAAAATCCGGAGGCTTTTAAAGGAAAGAACTCTACAGGTGCCTTTATTTTTGAGTTTAATCCAAACGTGGGATATTTTGGTGAGTTCGATGAGAACAACAAAAGATCTGGATTTGGAAAATTTGTAAGAACAGACGGAACTTTGTTTGAGGGAGAATGGAAGGATGGAATGTTACACGGTGAAGCCATGTTTGTAACTCCCCAGGGCGAAAAATACGAAGGTGAATTTGTGCAAGGTAAAAGGCAGGGAGAATTTAAATTTACAGATTCTACACAAACCGTTTACAATATGGTGTTCCAGCAAGATTCACTTATTTCTAAAACAAAACTTTAAAGCGGTTGAGCTTTTTGTCTTTCACTCTCAAAATACCAGCGATATAAAAGTTTTAAAATTTCCAAGCGTATAAATGGATGCTCAAATTCAAGGGCGTCCAGGTGTTTCATGTAACGGTCAAAGACACCTGAAATATGAATGTTCTCTGAGCTGGTGTAATACAAGTTTAAATCAGACTGTAATGCGTAATAGGGCGTTTGTGTTAAGCGAAGTGAGTCTATTCCGAATGATTCGCTTAAACAGCTTTGTAAATCTTGTGGATTTAACGTTAACAAGGGTGCTTTCGGAGAAATACGAATGGGATAGCTGTCAAAATAGACCTCGCTAGAGAGTTCCTGTAATAAGTTGTAATAAGAGGTATAACTCGCATCCTCAAGTAAATGATAAGTAATTAAGTCTTCTTCGAAAGCAAGTAATGTGTCTGCGGCATTAATACCATAGCCTTCGTAGTAGTTGTTCTGACATATTTCAACAAAGTCGTACACTTCTTCGTGTTCACTTTTACAACTCACTCCTAAGCCCAATATTACAGACAGTATCCAGTACTTCTTCATATTCATTTTTAAAACTTTTTCTTAAGAACGAAAAAGTCCTGGTAAAATTACCAGGACCCTTTCATAAATTTATATTTCATCCTTGGAGTGTTCAATAATTTAGAATCTCCAATTTCAAATTTCAAATCTATAAGTGAATTACTTCGTCGTAAGCAGCTGCAGCAGCTTCCATAACGGCTTCACTCATTGTTGGGTGAGGGTGAACTGTTTTGATCAATTCTTCACCTGTAACTTCTAATTTACGGATAGCAACGATTTCAGCAATCATTTCAGTAACGTTAGCACCGATCATGTGACCACCTAATAACTCACCGTATTTTGCGTCAAATACCAATTTAACGAATCCATCTTTTGCACCAGCAGCACTTGCTTTACCTGAAGCAGAGAATGGGAATTTACCAATCTTTAATTCGTAACCAGCATCTTTAGCTTGTTGTTCTGTCATACCAACAGATGCAACCTCTGGAGAACAGTACGTACATCCTGGGATGTTTCCGTAATCCAATGCTTCTGGGTGGTGACCTGCAATTTTCTCAACACAGATAATTCCTTCAGCAGATGCAACGTGTGCTAATGCTGGACCAGGAATAACGTCTCCGATTGCGTAGTAACCAGGCATGTTTGTTTGGTAGAAATCGTTTACTAAGATTCTTCCCTTATCTGTAACAATTCCTAAATCTTCTAATCCTATGTTTTGAATGTTTGCTTCGATACCAACTGCAGAAAGAACAACATCACACTCGATAGTTTCTTCTCCTTTTTTAGTTTTTACCAATACTTTACATCCATCACCTGAAGTATCAACAGACTCTACAGAAGATCCTGTTTTTACTTTGATACCTTGTTTCTTTAATGATTTCTCTAATTGCTTAGATACGTCTTTATCTTCAACAGGTACAATATTGTCTAAGTATTCTACAACCGTAACTTCTGTTCCGATAGCATTGTAGAAGTAAGCGAACTCAACTCCAATAGCTCCTGAACCAACAACTACTAATTTCTTAGGTTGTTTCTTCAAGGTCATTGCCTCACGGTATCCGATGATTTTTTCACCGTCTTGTTGCAAGTTTGGTAATTGTCTAGAACGTGCTCCAGTAGCGATGATTACACCTTTATCTGCCGTGTACACCTCTTTCTTACCGTCTTCTGCCGTAACTTCAACTTTTTTACCTGCTAATACTTTACCGTTTCCTTTAAGAACATCGATTTTGTTCTTCTTCATCAAAAACTGTATACCGTTACTCATACCATTGGCAACACCTCTAGATCTTTCGATCATTCCGTCGAAGTTTACGCTGCTGTCTTGTACGTTGATACCGTAATCACTCGCATGACTAATGTATTCGAATACGTTGGCACTTTTTAATAAAGCTTTGGTAGGAATACATCCCCAGTTTAAACAGATACCTCCAAGAGATTCACGTTCTACAACTGCTGTTTTTAATCCTAACTGAGAAGCACGGATGGCAGTAACATATCCACCAGGTCCACTTCCTACAACTATAATATCATAATTCATAACCGAATATTCTTAAATTATTTAACGTGTGCGAATTTAAGCAATAATTGGGAAAAGTGAAATGAAAGCAAGGGAAAAGGCTCGTATTAATCTCAGGTGAAAAAAGTGCTTGGAGAAACCCTATTGTTTTTCATAGAACCATGTATAGAAAGGAGTAAAGGGCTTAACATGACCTTAACAGGTTGTTAAAGTTCTTAATATGTTTACAATGAATTCATAATACCACGGTAAAAATTAGGGAAAGTGTCCCCTCTACTTTTGTGCTTGTTGCTAGCAACGAGAAATTAAGTTTTTGTTAGCGCGAGATAAAACCGAAATTATGAATGTAAAGAAATTAAGTGCCTTTGTTGTATTGCTAATTTTTGCTGTTACCTCCTGTAAACGCCAAGAAGTGTTTAATTACCATTATCACAATACAACTTCTTCTGACATAGAGATTGTAGAATATAGAGACAGTATTGGTCCTACTTACTATCATTTGCCTGCTCAAGAGGAGAGCATAGAAAGTTCAGGTACTTTAACGCGAGGTAATGCTGTGTTTAGAATGAACTACGTAGATTCTCTAAAGATGATTTTTAGTGGGGGTAAAACCTTGACTTTTTACAATGTAATTGATGCAGAAGTAGATGTTTTTGGTGAGCAATTACCTTCAACCCAAACTAATAAAGATGTGGATAATAAGGTGTATGGTTATGCGACTGATGGTTTGGGTAATATTTTAAAAGAGGAAAACTGGAAGTTAGAAACTACCTTCGGAGAAACAAGAACGTGCAATTATTATTTTGACATTAGTGATGTTTATTTGCAACATGCCAAATAATATCTGTTTTGGGCAAGGGGCAAACTGAAAAGCTTGTTGCCGCATAAAATTAGGAAGCTAGATCTACAAGAGCGACTTTAACGAAGCTCCTTGTAGGTGTTAAGCTTCCTTTTTTCGTGCAAAATAACTTGTAGGGGCGACCCGGTTTTTGGAGGCACGGAAAAAATGACGCCAATTAATATTGCTGCACTTCACCTTGTTTATGTACGTCTTTACTGAAAAATCTTTTCAGCTGCACTACGATAATAATGCTAACGATGACCAATAAGCTCCACGAACTTAGTTTACCGAAATCTACCATTTGCCAACCTTTGTGTTGGTAGGTGTATTGCCAAGCGCCAAGAAAAGTGGCGATGTTCTCTGCCAACCATAAGAAGAAACCAATGAGGAGAAAAGATAATAACAAAGGCATGCTACGTTGCCGACCATTGGTGGTAAAATGAACCTTGCTTTTTCTGAAAACGAGCAGCAGTAAAGCAACGATATACCACCTTAAATCTTGTATAAAAGCGTTGCTGAAAAAATTGAGGTAAATCGCCAGTCCTACCGGAATTGCGAACCTGTTCTTAGGCCAATTCGTAATTTTAAGGGAAAAATTGTCCCAAGCTCTACATACATAACTTCCTACACTAGAATACATAAATCCACTGTACAGAGGCACGCCCCAAACTTTAAAAAAGGCATCTTCAGGATAGCTCCAGGAACCTGCGTTTACTTTGTGGACTTCCATGATGAACCCCAAGAGGTGAAAGCCCATGATGACCAAGACTTCGCGCTTACTTTCTATGCCCGTAAGTAATAAGGCGACTTGGGCCAGAATGCAGGCGACAAAGAGAAAATCGTACCTGTGCATAAAATTTAACCCGAGCATGTTAGAGAGTGCCAAGACCAGAAAAATATACGCTGGGAAAATGCAACTCAAGGCATTTTTATAGGTGAAAACCGTGAGTTCGCTCAAGAATGCCTTTGTTTTAGAATGACCTTCTTGTAAATAAAATGTAGAGAGGATGTGTTGATGTAGTTTTTTCATGCCATAGAATTGAAACCTAAACTAGCAACTTCATGAAAGTATTGTTTGGAAAGTGTTAAGAAATCGAAATTAACAGTAGACGGACCGTAAGAATTACCTGTTTGGAAAATCACGTTGGAAATCTTAGGAAGCCTATAAAATTTCTATTTTTGAGCTTCAAACAAAAGTGAAGACAATGCATTATCATTTTTCTATTCCAGAAGCACAAACGCAATATATAAATATAGCTGTTGAAATGACCACAGCCGAAGCGCAAACAACTTTGCAATTTCCTACGTGGCGTCCGGGACGTTATGAATTAGGGTATTTTGCTAAAAACGTGCGCTACTTTAAAGTGACCGATGCAGAAGGAAAAGAAATTACGGCTACAAAAACAAGTCATAGCGTTTGGACGGTAGATACTGCAAGTACAGACAAGATTACTGTTAAATACCAATACTACGCTGCCGAGTTAAATGCAGGTTCTACTTTCTTAGACAAGACCCAATTATATGTAAACCCGGTAAACTGTTGTGTGTACAATCCTGCGTTGATGGAGGAGAAGTGTACAGTGACTTTTGAGGTTCCTGAAACATGGCAATTGGCGAGCTCTTTTGATAAGGATGGTGATGTTTACAGTGTAAAGGATGTGCACGAATTGATGGACACACCCTTTATTTGGTCGCCTAACTTGCAGATGCAGACTTATGAAATGGGAGAAACCTTGTTTTACGTTTGGTTTAATGGTGAGGTAAAACCACAATGGGATAAAATCATCAAAGATTTCAAAGCCTTTACAGAGAAACAAATTGAGAAGTTTACTGAATTTCCGGTGAAGGAATATCACTTTATCTTCCAAATTACACCCTATAAATTATACCATGGGGTAGAGCACCAAAAATCTACGGTAATTGCTTTAGGGCCATCTTACGCTGTGTTCGAAGAATTGTACACTGAATTCTTGGGAGTAAGCTCGCATGAGTTGTACCACACGTGGAATGTAAAAGCCATTCGTCCTATAGAGATGATGCCTTACGATTATACCAAAGAGAATTATTCACCTATGGGGTACTTGTGTGAAGGGGTAACCACCTACATGGGAGATTTGTTCTTGATGAAAAGTGGGGTGTTTGACATGGAGCAGTATTTTAAAGAAATGAAGGTACAGTTGCAACGTCATTTTGATAATCATGGAAGATTTAACCACTCTGTAGCAGAATCTAGTTTGGATACGTGGTTGGATGGATATGTACCAGGTGCGCCAGGTAGAAAGGTGTCTATCTATGTAGAAGGATGTTTGATGGCTTTTGTAACGGATGTAATGATACGCCGCCACACCGATAACAAACGCGGATTAGACGAGGTGATGCGTCAATTGTACTTTAATTACGGTGCCAAAGGTATAGGGGTGAGCGAAGCAGATTACAAGGCGATGATAGAAAATGTGGCCGGTGTAAGCTTTGACTGGTTGTTTGATGAATACTTGCATGGAACCAAAGGTTATGAAGCGATTTTATACGATTGTTTTGAGTACTTGGGAATAGAGATGTTGCATGAGCCTTCTAAAAAATACAGCGAAGGTCGTTTAGGGTTTAAAGTCTTGGAAAGCGCAACTTCTTGCGTGCTAAAAGCCATTTACCCAGGCGGACCAGCAGACATGGCCGGAGCGATGTTAGAAGACAACGTGGTTGCGGTAAACAACTGCAAAGTAAATGGTGATTTAGACAAGTGGTTAAACTACTTCGATGATGATATCAAAGTCTTGACCGTTGAAAGAAAAGGTCAGCTCGTAGAATTGACCATGCCAGAAGTTCAGCGTTATTTCTACTCAACTTACGATTTGAAATTAACAGAGAACCCCGATAAAAACCAGAGGTTTGCATTGGATGCGTGGAGCAAGTAAATTTGAAATTGGAGATTGGTCCTTCGGCTCCGCTCAGGAACCTGAATTGGAAATTGAGTTTTATTATAGAGAAAACCGGTGGTAATGCATCGGTTTTTTGATTCGAGGGTTCAAGGGTTTGAAATTCGTGCTATTTTTATCAGAAAAAACGTAATTGAAAAAGCCATACAATAGCGCACTTAAAGTCATTGTAAAGAAGTTAATTCTATATCTTTTAGTTCTAGCTTTTATTTCAATTTTGTTCAATAAACTTGATTTTATAAAAATCGACAGGTTTAGAATGATTTTGGCAACTTCATTCCTTTGTTCTGTTTTATTGAGCTACTCTATCTTCCGGTATTTTAAAAAAATGGAGGACAATCCATATACTCGAACAAAAGAAGTTCGTTCATGGTTAGATTTTCAAAAATTTATAATGCTATTTAGTTTTACCTTACTCTTCTCTTTAGAGATGGATGTTGTCATGAAATTTTCTGGTTCAACAGTATTTGTCAATGAATTTAGTGAACTTAAAGATGATAGACCAAAATATCTTTATTTGAAGGAGTGTGACATCAATAAAGTTGACAAGCATTCTTTTTTCATACGTAGGAATGGAAGGTCAAAGAGCTTAAAAGCTTATTTGTATTTGGTGTCCGAATTTTCATCACAAGATAAAATAGTTAAAATTTTTCAGTGGTCTTTATCTACAGATTTAAGTGATCAACAGGCACATGAGTCAACAGTGGAAATCGAGAAACAATTTGATGAAGAGACTGTGAAAAGACTAATGTCAAAAACGGAATATTATGAAAATATCATAGGAAGTAAGTATGATGACAGCTATAATCGATTTATTGATAACACACCGCTGAAATCTCTGTATGTGATAAGGAGTAGACCTTTTTCTTCAGAAGTTTATTTGAGGTTTTTTTATTTTATTCTTTGCCTCTTGTTTATCTATACCCTTTTCAATGTCTTGATTAGACAAAGGGTTCAATAGTATTGCATTTAACTTCTTATAAAAGAAATTAGATATTTCAAGTTAACAGAGAACCCCGATAAAAACCAGCGGTTTGCTTTGGATGCGTGGTCTAAATAATTCAAAATTTAAGGTTCAAAATTCATCTCTCGGCTCCGCTCGAGAACCTTTTGTTCAAAGATTTAATTAAAATATCATTGAGTTTTGCGCACTATGTTGTTAACACCACACCCTTCCATCTAAACATCTAAACATCTAACGGTCTAAACGTCTAAATGTCTTATAAATCTATTAATTTGGCGTTTAAAGGTAAGTTGATAAAGTAATAATATGACAACATCTCAAAATCAACTCTGGCAAAAATTGGAAGCATTTGAATTGGATGATATTGATTCATCGTTTACATTTTCGGATAGATTAGCTCGAGAAAATGGATGGTCGTTAGAGTATAGTTTAAGAGCCATTCAAGAATATAAGAAATTCATTTTTTTAATTTGCATCGGTAATCGAGCAATGTCTCCATCTGATGAAATAGATCAGGTTTGGCATTTACACCTATTGTATACGCATTCCTATTGGGTAGAAATGTGTAAGGAAACAATTCAAACACAGATTCATCATGGACCTACAAAAGGGATTGAAGAAAGAGGGACGCATAAAGATTTATATCAACAGACCTTATCTTTTTATTATGATGTTTTTGGAAAAGTACCCCCTGAAGACATTTGGCCAAAAAGTGAAATTCGATTTAAATCAATTAACTTTACTCGTGTAAATAAAGATCAGAACTGGATAATACCTAAATTTAAACTATTCAAAAAATGAGTGACCTTTCCAAGCTAAAGCCAGCTGAGACCCTTTTAATAATGAAGGGCGAAAATGCTGCCTTTAAAGACCTAATGAAATATACTTTAATGGACCTTATCCTTAAGCAGGTGCTAGAAATAAAAGAAACAGTGAGGAGAGTGAAAAGAGGGAGAAGGTTTAAGGATAAACGAATAAAGTATGTAGTTAAAGGAAATAATTTTGATAATTATTCACCGAATATTTTTGAAATAATTTATCTCTCAACTTATCAACACACACCTGAAATAAAAATTGTTTTAAGCAAACTAATTAAAGTGGCTTATAGCGCTGCCAAAACAGAAGAAGAGTATAGAAATTGCATACTGGAAACACACCCCTTCCCAAAATCATTTAAAAAAAGTTTTTTCCAAAAATATTTTGGTGGTGTCTCTATAACTGAAGAAGGAAAAGAACGAAAATCTATGATCGATATTCAACTTTCAGAGATTGACAATAAGTTTGATAGCTTACTTAAAGATAATCCGAAAGAGGCACTTTCTCTTTTACTAGAAATAGGTGGGAATATCTTCCTTTTAAAAAATATTGATTTTGAGTTACTCAGAAAAATTGATAAATCAAT
>NZ_JBVCPV010000091.1:0-11409 GCF_057456495.1 Lishizhenia sp.
AATGCAAGGCCTGCCCGTAATCACGCATATCCTTGAGTAAATCGCTTTTTAAATTGTAAATCTTTAGCAGTTCTTCTATATGCTTGTCTTTCCTAGAGCGCTGCATATTAAAATACATGAAGGCCGAATCTAAATATAGGTTTGCACGATTCAAATCTCCCTTCTTATGGTATATACGTGCATGCAAGATGGAGGAACGTGTTGCATTTAGCCAATTTTCTATTTCCTTTGCGCTACGCAATGCATCATTGGCAAACTCAAGTGCTTTCTGGTACTTTCCGAGGTTAATCAAACAATAAGCTAAATTATTTTGAACTACTGTTAACATGATTCTACCTTTTGTACTCGACGAGTATAGGTAAAACAATTTTGATTTTTCGAAAAATTCTTGGGCAAGTTTATAGTCTCCTTTTTCTAAATAGGTAAAACCTATATTGTTGTGAGAAAAGGCTACACCTTCGGGGTTGTTATGCGTCAATTCAAATTCAAGGTATTTTTGAAAATAGACTAAGGCGGTGTCGTAATCCCCTATTCTGAGGTATAGTTTACCAATTTGGTTATTGATATTGGCTGCTTTGCTAAACTTCTTCTGTTTTTCTAAATAGAGTTTCTGTGCTTTTCTATGTTCTATGGTCTCAGCAAAAGCTCCCATTTCCTTTAATGCTAAGGACAACCTAAGATGCACCCAAACCAATAGCTCGTAATCGTTTTTTAGCTGCTCTACAATACCCAAAGCCTCATAAGCAAAAGCCAAAGAGGCGTTAATATCATTCTCCTTAAACGTCTCTGTAGAAAGTAAAATCAGAAAACGGGCTTGATGTAAACTATCCTTGGCTGCAATAGACTCTTCCAATGCAAAATATAGATCATTTTTAACCCCTTCCTTGTTTTTTAAAAATTGAAAAATTTCGTCTAATACAAATTCTTTATCTTCTGTGTGCGACAAAGATTGCTTAAAAGTCTCCATATCCTCCTCTTGAGCAAAAAGGGTACATACAAAGCCTGTAAGAAACATGATAAAAGTTGAAATTCTAATCACGTACATGTAGTAGTATTTTGGAATGTAAGTTTGATTGCCAAAACTAAAAAGAAAAACACGAACCACAACCTAGCCGAGCATCATGTCCTACCGAAAGAAATTCCTCCAATAAATAACTTCACTTATTAGCCCACTAGATCATTAGCAAGTTTCAAATAATCCACGCCATCAAAGTTTCCTGAACTCATCATCAACAATGCAGCGTTCTTCATGTCCTCCATTTGAAGGGCATTGATTACAGCTTCGCTTGAGGTAAATACCTCTACATCGCCTCCGAAAGCATTCAAAACATCTTCTTTACTTATCGGTTCTAGTTTTTTATGGGCAACCACATCGTGGTTAAAATACACAATGGCTTTATCTGCAGCCGTCATCGCTCCCTTGTACTGAGGCAAAAACTCCTTCTTTAGCGAAGAAAACGTGTGTAATTCCATGCAGGCGATAACCTTTCTTTCTGCAAACTGCTCTTTTACCGCTTTCGTTGTCGCTTTTAATTTAGATGGTGAATGCGCAAAATCTTTAAACATTACAAAATTTTGATTTTCATAAACCTTCTCCAAACGTTTTCCTGCTCCTGTAAAATCGGACATTGCAGTTAAAAAAGCACTATTACTGATTCCCATTTCTTGTGCCAAATACATGGCACCCATTAGGTTTTGCAAGTTATGTGCCCCGAAAATTTGTAAGGGATAATCTTTCCCTTCAAAGTGTAAAATGCTCCCTCCTGCTACGGAAGTATAGCTTGGCGTAGCATAAGCTTGCGCTCTATAATTCAAACTTTTAGCCTCCCCTATTTTACGTACTTCTTCATCTTCTGAATTATACACCAACACACCATTTGGCATTATCTTTTGGGTAAAAATCTCAAATTGCTCTACGTAATTATCGAAGGTTGGAAACACATTAATATGATCCCAAGCAATTCCAGAAATCATTGCAACATGGGGTGCATAAAGGTGAAACTTAGGTCGTCTATCCAAGGGTGAACTTAGGTACTCATCTCCTTCTAAAACGATAGTATCTGCTTGGTCACTCAACTTCACCATACAATCATAGCCTTCAAGTTGCGCACCCACCATATAATCTACGTTTTTACCTAAGGATTTTACGGCATGTAACAACATAGAAGTCGTTGTCGTTTTTCCATGTGAACCACCAATAACCACTCTTTTTTTATCCTTACTCTTTTCGTAAATGTACTCTGGATAAGAAAAAATGGGCAAATTCATCTCCTTTGCTTTCAATAACTCTGGATTGTCAGCACGGGCATGCATTCCAACAATCACAGCATCTAATTGATCATGAATATTAGCTGTATCCCAACCTATTTTTACAGGTAAAATTCCTTCTTTATCCAACCTCGATTTTGAGGGTTCAAAGATTTCATCATCAGATCCAGTTACTTTATCTCCTTTACGCGAAAGCGCGATGGCTAAATTGTGCATAGCACTTCCTCCTATGGCTATAAAATGTACATTCATGTTCAAATTTTTTATGAAGATAGAAGAAATTAAAAATGCTTTTCACCTTTACAAAAGAAGTACTTCATAATTCACTGTTAAAAAGTGTTGTCTTTTTTTTACTTGGCCAATTTCCGTGACCACGGAACCGGGTCTTCCGTTCCTAGTGAAATTTCTGTTTGCCAAGTACCCTTATAGCTCTATAGTGCTTCCCTCTGCACAGCATCGGGCCAAGCTAAAGTCGCACTATACAACCTAAGCTTACTAAGCAAACAACGATTCCACTACCACTACTCCCCCTATTGGAATTATTTTATCTCACTGAAAATCATTACATTCAGTAAATAATTTTGAAAACATGAAAAAACGATCACTCATCTTATTCCTTGCCGTTGCTTTTGGTATTAGCGCTTATCAATCGAACAACTCCTTTACTCCTTCACCTGGTATTTACGGAGGAAATGGATATACGGCACCTCAAATTACCTTACAAAAAGACGGTACATTTTTATACAAGGATTTAACAAATCCCAAAAAAGAAATTGAAACCAAGGGTAATTACGAAGTAAAAGAAAACAAATTGATTTTAAGTGCTTACACAAGCACAAATAAAATTCAAAATGAATGGAAAATTGTGAACAAAGGACAATGCTTGAAAGCCAAAAAAAACTTCGCTTTCTATACACTTTGCACAGCGTGTAACTAATTTGGCTACAACGAATTGCTAAAAAGCTGACCGAGGTAACTTGGTCAGCTTTTTTTATACAAAAAAGGGAGGAAACCTTTCAGCTCCCTCCCCTTGGTTAACTATATAAACACAGGATTATTGAACCACAACTCTAAATGTTTTTGTAGAAGTTGCGTTATAAACCTTAACGAAATACATACCTGTTTCCACTCCTGAAAGGTTCACTTTCGCTACACTGTTTTGTGCAATTGAATTCGCCCCATTTACCACTGTTTGTCCATTTACGTTGTAAACAGTAAACTCAAGTGTACCATTGCTTGCACTGTTTGCAATGTTCAATACACCTGTTGTTGGGTTCGGGTAAACTTCAACACCTTCAAATACTGTTTCATCCGTACTTAAGGCATCACAATTTCCATCTACCGTAATCAAAACTGTAGAAGTATCCTCTGGACAAACTCCATTACCTGTAATGTAATCGAAGTTAAACTGACCTGGAACAGTTCCAGCGTTATATCCATTACCCTGAATCATTACATTAGTAGGATCGTACCACGTACCTCCTAAATCAATATTTCCAGATAATCCATCGAACAAGCTAAACTCTTGGTTTTTACAAACCACCAAGTTTCCACTAATACCAGCCTGAGATGGTCCATAAATTTTCACTTGTTGAAGCACGCTGTCAGATGCACATCCATCAACTACCTCGTATTCAAAATTAAAGGTTTGGAAAGCCAAGGTTTGTGTTGGGAAGGTAGACCCTGCAAAGTTTAAGGTTGGTGTTTCCTCGTACCATGTTCCTCCAACTACATCATATCCATTTATTCCATCAAACAATTCAACTGTATCTCCAGAACAAACTTCAATTAAACCTAAAGTTGAACCAGCTTCTGGACTAATAGAACGTAAAGAAATTGAGAACATACCTGTATTTGAAGCAGATTCTGAATCGTGTACTAAGTAGTACGTTTGTCCGGCTGTTAAACCACAAATACTAAAGTAAGGTGCTCCTGATGAACCATCCAATGCATCATCATTAGCTGCTACCAAATTATAAGAAGAGAATCCATTACAGTTCGTTACTTCATATACTGCAATTTGTCCACTAAATCCTTGGTCTTTTCCTGAAATGAAAACGTTACCTGAAGTTGGTGCTGTAAAGGTATACCACGTCGTAGCATCAAATCCTCCAGCTCCCCAACCCGTAGTTGATTGGTAGTTTGTTACTGCTGGTTCTGCATTTCCTTCATTGGCTTGAACGGTTGCACCAATATTATTAAAGTAGTATACTTCTCCATCTACCGGAATTTCTTCTGCTAAACAAGAAGAATCATTGGTCAATGGCATCACTACAGTAATCGGTCCTACATAGTAAGAAGTATCTGTACCACACTCAGCTTGAATATACACATCGTAAACTCCAGATCCCATCAATGCTGCATCGGTAACTGTGTCCGTAAAGTTATTGTCTACAGACACTGTTGTACCTGTGTATAAATCGAATCCGTGAACTCCGTAGTGAACATTGAACCCTGTAGAAGGATAAGTTCCATTTCCTGAACTCTCCACCCAATTCCACATTAAGTCAATAGAATCTTCCATCGTACTTGATGTCATAGGAATTGGATTAGAACAGTTAGGCAAAGTAGAAACTTGACCTAATAATCCATTATCACTTTGAAGTGTACCAGAAATACAATCAGCAAAAATGTAAATGTCGTAAGTAGTAACATCATCTAAACCGAAGATGTTTGCAGAGTTTGTTGTACTGGTTAATGTTCCTAATCCTCCTGTTGCAGGATCGAACCCTTCTGGTCCATATACAATAGTCCAATCACTCTCATTTGCCATACCTGCATTCCAAGAAATAGCAGCAGAAGAAGCTGTTACTCCTGTTACAGAGAACGACTGTGGCTGCGGACAATCTGTGTAGTATAAATTCACACAAGTATTATTCTGTAAATATGTAGCATCATCATAAGATACAACTACGGGGTTAGTGTTACCGTTAGCTCCTATTGATGCAGAAGCACCAAAATCATATTGTGCTTGAGAACCACCAAATTCAACATCTTCGTAAACAAAGAAAATCTCACCTGTAGCTTCTTCAATTTGGATTTGGAAAGTAACGTTTTGTCCTAGCACTCCACTAAAGTGTGGTCTATCCTCCCATTGTACAATAAAAGTTCTGTTTGGTGCAGCACCTACAGTTTCATAATATACAGAACCTGTTTCACTGTCTAAGTCATCCCAAAATGGGTAAACTCCAGTATTGGCAGAACCTATCGTACCTCCAGTTCCAACAAACCCTGATTGTGTTCCGAAGATAACTCCACCATTATTTCCTATCGTTAAATCATTTACCGTCTGCCCCTGGTAGAACAAAGTAAAAGGCAAAGCTAATCCCAACTCTCCATCATCGGCTAAGTTATTAGATGTTCCTGTTCCAGAAATATCCGTAAAACCTAAAGATGAACAAGCTGGCCTGTGATCCATGTATAGTCCTTGACCAAAAGTATTAATACTAGCAACGTTCGAATAACCACTTGTATCTCCAGCAGAACAGATATTTCTTACGTAAACATCATATTCTGTATCCGTTGATAAACCTGTAATTTCGAAGGGTAAAGTGGTAAAGATTCCCGTTGTACCTGCTCCTGTACCCGGAACAAACCCAACTGGTCCGTACTCATAATGGAAGTTTGTAGCGCCAGAATTCGAATCGAAATCTAATGTTGACGTTGTTGTTCCACTCATTACTGGTGTTAAGTTAGAAGGAGCTGGACAACTTACTTGTTCAATAATTGACCAATTCTCAATATACACATAGTAATCTCCATTCGCCCAGTTTGCCTCTAAACCGTAACGTACGTTTGAACCATTAGGTACTTCAACTGGTGTAGTAAAGGTTGAAACCGTAACACAGTTAGTTGAGGGTTGGTGGTTAGAAGCATCTATTATTGTGTCCGTAACCCATGTTTGACCACCGTCTATAGAGTGCTTTAATTCTAAAGTACCAAAGTTAGCTGCCGTTGCACCTCCTCCAGACCAGTTAATAATTTTGTAATCGAAAGAAATATCGATTTGTCCACCAGTTGCAGGTTCATCATTGGTAATGATATCTCCATAATTCTGGAAAGTGGAATAAAGGTTAACCCTAATGGCATCCGAGCTACATGTATTGGTTGTAGTAGCAAAAAAACCAGAAGAGCTATAATTCCCAGGTATTCCAGATGAAAAATCTTCATCTAAAAAAACCTGGGACATTGCTGTTCCTGCACCAAGACAAAGCGAAGTGGTAAGGAATAAGTGTGAAAGTTTTCTCATGTTTATTTTGATTTATTTTCGAATCCAAAAATACCCACGGGGCACACCACATCCTAGAAAAGCAAGGGATATCTGTGAAATTTTACCGGACAAATACGGGACAAATGTTAAATTTCAAACATTGTATTTAGAATAATTTCAACTCAGAAACAATTAAAACGGAGAGGTTAACTTTAACATTAACTTAAAAATAAATGAACACAACGATCTACGAATACTCTCTTTCTAAAATTTAAGTCCTGGTCTAAAAATTTTAATTTCTTAAACCAAAATGGACATTTACTTTCAAAAAGTCTTCCTAACTATGCACCCATTTTACATTCAAGCATGAAGGATACCTTTAAAATATATCTCTTAACTTTTATATGTTTTGTGGCTGGAACCTCAGAATTTGTAATCGTGGGTGTTCTGGATAAAATAGCAGAGGATATAGGTATATCTGTTTCCATGGCCGGTCAGCTTATAACTGTATTCGCTATCACCGCTGCATTAGGTACTCCAATAGCGATTTACCGTATGCGTAAAATGAATCAAAAAAGCGTATTGGTATTTGCTCTGTTAACCTTTACGCTTGGCTCCTTATTAATGACGGTAAGTAAAAACTTTAATATTTTGCTTATGGCTCGGGTTGTCATGGCAATAGGAATGGGTGTTTTTAACGTACTCTGTTTTATTGTTGCTTCTGAATTGGCTCCAGAACATAAAAAAGCAAGTGCCGTTGCAACTGTAACTGTGGGTTACAATGCTGCTTTAATCGTAGGTCTTCCCATAGGTAGAATTATAACCCAATATTACGGTTGGCAAAGTATATTTATAGGTACCAGTGTTCTTGCTCTCATCTTCATTGCAATATTAGCCAAGAGTCTACCTTCTTTCCCTGCTACACAAACACTTCCCTTAAAAGATCAGGTACGTGTATTTAAACGTCCGATAATTGTCCTGAGTTTGGCCATGTCATTTTTCTGGATTCTAGGTTATTCTTCGCTTTACTCCTACATCACTCCTTTCTTAAAAACGGTTTCTACCCTAGATGAGAGCATGTTTAGCATGGCTTTCTTAGCATTTGGTATCTCAACGTTGATTGGCAATAAGTCAGGAGGCTACTTTGGTGATCAATTTGGAACGCCTAATACGATAGTCGTAAGTATGTTTGCACATGTTATCGTACTTGCGCTACTTTCTTTGTGTATCGGTATTCATCCGTATTTAACCATAGGACTGTTAATGATATGGGCCATGGTTGCTTGGTTACCCGGTCCTCTGTTTCGTTACAGTATTATGAACATATCTCACGAGGCAAAAAGTGTCATATTAAGTATCTACAACTCTATCATTCAAATGGGATTTGCCGTAGGAGCTGCTTTGGGAGGATTAGAAATAGATACAATTGGTACCCACTATTTGTCTTGGACAGCAGTGGGACTTGTTGGCATATCCTTTTTATTAACCGTAAGATATAGGAAACTTAGAAAAAAGATGATGAATTAACCGCTGTTTTTTTCACCACTTGTTAAATCAACCACAAAAACCATTACTATTAATCAATCTATAGAAATACCTAACGGAATACGTTTTTTTCTAATAAAATAGTAATTCATTTATTTCTTGTCATCAACTAAAATCTTTTTGAAAGAACACACATTCAATATCCCTACCACAACAGTATCTCCCATCCAAAACAAGAAAACTCCAACTAAAAAAAACATTTAAGAAACCTTTAAAAAAGGGGCATTTAACCCTTTCTTTTTTTTTGATACGGGGGTGAAAAGGGCTATCTTTAAGACTATTATTTAGCACACTTTTCAAATCGTGATTATCTACCGCTACAGGCATTTTTTCACCAGGATAGTTGTGTCAAATTTAACTTACTTTTTTACAACATCTTTTGCCATGAAGTACTCATTATTTACTTGAATTAGTTGGTCATTGCAATACCTCTGTCAGAGAAAATCAAATTCTTTAGACCAAGCTCTAGTAATTTCTATACGAGAAATTACTTCATCTAATCTATTTGATAAACAATTGTTATAGGAGAACAAAAATTATAAAAGTTATTCGCTTGGATATGTACATTAATCAAAAACAAAAACAATTATGACCCTATCCCAAATCTTATTAATGGAGGTGATTTTACACGTCCCTCCGTAAGTATTTTGAACACTTTAAAACATAATAGTCATGAAACTTATTCGAATTTTTTTATTTGTATCCCTGATATTGGGAACAAATTCAATTGCGCAAGATTTATCTATAGACAACAGTTTTGGCCTACATGGTAACAATGCTATAGACATTAACCCTAACATAGAAACAACAGCAAATTCGCTCCTTCAACAGGATGGTAAACTTGTAGTTGTATGTAAATCCATCGATTCAACCTACCTCGTCCGTTTCAATGCCAACGGAGCACTTGATAACTCTTTTGCACAAAATGGTGTACTTAACTTAAATATTTCCCCTGTACTTGTTTTTGATCCACACTTGACAAAACCAAGTGTTTCAGTTGGACTTATACAGCAAAGGGATGGTAAACTTGTTGTAAGTGCTAGAAATAGAGTTATGCGTTTATTAGAAGACGGTAGTTTGGACCCACTTTTCGGTTCAAATGGTATAACAGTAATTCAAAACACTGATGGTTATGAATTCCCTTATTTCAATGCTATTGTCGAAAACAAACAGAATAAACTGCTTGTTATAGGTACACAATCTAAAAATTTCAATTTCATAAATTGGTGTGGAGCTGGGATTGTAGCTCCGAATACCCCCACCTTCCTTTTCGTTGCTCTATTAACACCAGATGGTAATCTCGACCCATCCTTTGGAGTTGAAGGAGTATCTCACCCCTATCCTGCTCCTCCGAGTAGTCTTATTGCAGATTATAAGGTACAAGCAGATGGAAAAGTTGTTTTACTCACCAATTATCCAAACAGTGAAGGAACCGACGATTTTGGATGGCAACAGCTATACAGATTCAACGGAGACGGAAGTATAGATAACTCCTTTCAATCATACGATCCCAATACAATAGACCATACGCAACAAGGATACTCTATAGACATAACCTTGGATGGAAAAATTATTTGTGCCGGTAGAACTACTTTAAATAGACACTATACTATTACAAGGTACAATGCAGATGGTAGTATGGATAACGCTATCAACACTTATTACATTTCAAAATCCTTATTAAAATCTCAAGATATTCCGAGTGCAATTTCTATTAAGAATTTAGCGACAAACGACTTTATAGTAACAGCAGTTGATAAAGAGTCTGATGTAGCTTTTGAACAGTATAGAGACACAGCGGTAATCATACATTTTGATGAGAACTTCAATCTTAAACATATGTGTGAAATTGGGACGTATAGAAGTGGAAAAGGTACACCTTCGAACTTACAAGTTCAAGATGATGGTAAAATTTTAATTTCTGGAATTCAGCGTCCTCTTCAACAAAAACAAGTATATGTTGCAAGATTCAATGCTTTTGAGCCCCAAGTTACCCAAGTTAATATATCGAGTTGTCATCCCATTTCAATAGGTAAACAAACTTTTAGTAAACCAGGAATTCACTACGTTACATTAACCAATCAAAAAGGATGTGATAGTCTGGTTGTTATCAACTTAGACATTAGTCCTATAGAAAGTGAAATAATGCAAAGTGGTAATTTGCTCACAGCTCTACCTGCAGGATATAGCTATCAGTGGATCGATTGTAATACATCAACTCCAATATTGGGTGCAAACTCACAATTCTTCAGACCAGACACACATGGATCTTATGCCGTAATTGTTTCTTCTGACAATTGTTCTCAACCTTCTAGATGTATTGCCCATTTCCCTATGGATGTTTATCTTGAATATGTGATTGAAACACCTCGTGTTTCTCCAAATCCTTCAAATGGTCAAATACAATTAGCAATAGACCCTGCATCCAAAACAGCAAAATTGGAAATTATCAATACCATTGGTCAGGTAGTCTATGAAGCTCAAGTTGAAAACCAACGAGAGATCCCATTAAATTTAAATATTCCAGGCGGTGTATACATGATAAACATTTACCACGATAACGGAACATTTGAAAGTCAAAAAATATACATCAACCAATGATGCGCACATTCTCAACTACGCATTAAACATAAGTGTACAATAGTTTTAGCAAATTACACAAAACCTAAAACAAACAGAAGGCTGTCCCGATATGAGGCAGCCTTTCTGTGTTGTGTATAAAAATTGGTTTGTTTAAATATGGAGAGGGGTTACTTCCCTATACAGAAATTTGCAAAAATGTTCCCTAGTAAATCATCGGTAGAAATCTCTCCGGTGATTTGTCCAAGGTGGTAAAGGGCTTGGCGGATGTCCATGGCTACAAAGTCGCCAGTGATACCTGTTTCCAATCCTTCTTTGGCTTTTTCTAAATCTGAAGAAGCTTTGATCAAATTGTCGTAATGACGAGCATTGGTAACGATGGTAGAATGTTCTTCGAAAGAATCACCAATGGAAATATCATAAATGGCTTTTTTCACCTTTTCCAAATCGTTTTCATCTTTACCATAGATGAAATGCAATTCTACCCCTTCCCTTTTTACTATATTTTGAAGAATGTGTTCACGCGTTGCGTCGTCTATTTTATCATTTTTAGTAGCTACCACCAACAAATGTTTGGCAGCGGGTAACAAGGCAATGTCTTTGTTTACTTCTTCAACGGGTGTGTTTAAAGCATCAAACAAATACACAACAGTGTTGGATGATTCTATTTTCTGATGCGTACGTTCTATTCCTATTCTTTCTATTTCATCAGAGGCCTCGCGAATTCCCGCCGTATCAATTAAGCGGAAACTAACACCTTCTATATTGATCATTTCCTCTATGGTATCTCTTGTAGTACCTGGAAT
>NZ_JBVCPV010000092.1:0-11395 GCF_057456495.1 Lishizhenia sp.
AATTACTGATGAAAATAGCATCTACATCGTAGTTTGTTCTCAGTTTATTGTATAACGGTACTGATCTGCTTTCGTCCCATTGATCATCCCCTAAATGGAGGATTATTTCGGGTTCATCTTCATTTCTTGAATTGTTGTACTGCTTAATGGCAAGTTCCATAGCCTTCCCTGGTGCTATCCCTAGATTGGTAGCTCTAACGGTTTGAGGGCCAATGAATCCAACATGAATATGTTCAATGTTTTGATTCGTACAGGAAATCAATAGCGTAAGAAGTAAGAAAAAAGTTGTTAATCTCATAAAGCTAAAAACAAATACTTGATGTAATCATAGTTTAGCTGTTGATAAGGTTGAATTGTTAAATATAGAGTAAAAAAAATAAGATACCCAAGAAATCTGTTGAATCGACAAAATTTTCAGACGAACGTCGTAAAACAAAAAAAGAGAGTTTAATAAACTCTCTTTTTAATGAATTAACAAGTCTTATATTATGCTTGTTTAACAAATTGTGCTTCAATTTGTAATTTTATTTTGTCGGATACAACTACATTCCCAGCTTCTGTTACTGCATTCCAAGAAAGTCCGAATTCTTTTCTGTTAATCGCTCCTGTAATTTCGAAACCTGCTTTCGTCTGACCGTATGGATCTACAGCTGTACCATTGTGCTCAATGTTCAAAGTAATTTCTTTGGTAACATCTTTTATCGTTAAATCACCTACTAATTTTTCTCCATCGAATGATTTAGAAGTAAAGGTCATTTTTGGGTATTGTTCTGCGTCAAAAAAGTCGGCAGATTTCAAGTGAGCATCACGATCTTCGTTTTTTGTGTGAATAGAATTGATGTCTATTTCCGCTGTTAATTCCATGTCAGAGAAGTTTTCTTCATTGGCGCTTACTGAACCAGTGAACGAAGAAAAATGTCCCGTAACTGTTGAAATCATCATGTGTTTCACTTTAAAAATTACGTCTGTGTGCGTTGGGTCAACAGCCCAAACTGTTTTAGTCATTGTTTCCATCTTGTCTTTGTTTTTTAATTTAATTCGGGCACTTCCATTACCAGTACCTTACTTTGTTTATTCGTTTTTATTTTAAATTCTTCTATATCTTTTATTCCAAGTCCATCTCTTTTACTCAGTGTGATATCATCGTTTATAAGAATTTCACCTTCCAGTAAAAAGAGGTAAACTCCATTCGTCTTATCTTTTAGGGTGTAGGTAGAGGTCTTATTTTCTTCAAAACTTCCAATGTGAAACCACGCATTTTGATGTATCCAAACTCCTTGATCTTCCGGAGAAGGGGAGAGTATTTGACTGAAAGTATTTTCCTCAATCAAATCTGATATGTTTACTTGATCATACCTTGGTTCAACGTTGCGCTTGTTAGGAATTACCCAAATTTGTAAGAAAGAGCATTCCTCATCTTTACTTTGATTGTATTCACTGTGCATTACGCCTGTACCTGCACTCATCACTTGGATATCACCTTCCTTAATGATGGCTGTGTTTCCCATGCTATCCTGGTGTTCCAAATTTCCTTTTAAGGGAATAGAAACAATTTCCATATTGTCGTGCGGGTGTTTGGGAAAACCAGTTCCTTTAGCAATTAAATCGTCATTGAGTACGCGAAGAACTCCGAAATTCATGCGTTCAGGATTATAGTAATTGGCAAAACTAAAGGTGTGCCTAGATAATAACCATCCATGATTGGCCAAGCCTCTTGTTTCCGCTTTGTGCAAAATTGTATTCATTTTTTTTTCCTCCTTTGCAGGGATGTGGTTAAAGCCTTCAATTTTTAAGGAAGTTTCAGCCTCAGAACTGTCTTTCGCCAAACTTTTAGAAGACCCTTGTACAGCACCTAATAATCCTATACCAAAAACTCCTTTTAAAAACTTATCTCTTTTCATTGTTTCCCTTTGTTGGGACAAATTTACAAATAGTATTTACCCGGGTAACTATTTAAAAGCGACATAAACTTATAAAAATCCGATATCTGTAAGATTTGGAGTGAAAAAAAGGTGGGAAATGTGCAATGCTGGAGTAGGAGTAGACTTATTTTGCCTTTACAGGAAACTCCTTTTTAGTTACGAATTCACCATCATGTGTAATGGTCAATGTTGCTTTACCTTCTTTAAGTGCTGTTATAGAAAGAATGGAGTCATTCATCCAAGTAACTTCCAAGTTTTCGGTTTCAAAACTCAGGTTCTTTGGAATAACATTATCCGCGTGCAGCTCAAAGTGATTAGCAACACCACGTGTTAAGAAACGTTGTGCATCTCTGTTAAGAATGAAATTGAAACTTGCATCGTTCTGAAATTCTGAGGCATTCGTGAAATTAGCAATACCACTTTTATAAATGCACAAGAATTTTCGTTTAAAAAGTATTTTCCCGGTGTTCTTATGTTCAACCACAAAAAGAACAGAGTCTTCAAGTTTTGGTTTGTGTGTAAAACTACCCCCATATGGGTTGATTATTTTGCCATCTACTTTTACACCCAATTGATAGGCTGGTATACTATCATGAAAAACCTGTAATCTATTTTCCATATACTTGATAAGGAAGTTAGAATTTACTTTGGTCAATTCAACTTTGGGTAAGTTGAAGTAAGAAGTACTTGCTGAACTTAAAAAAAGTCCAGAAATCCCTGCCCAAAGTAGTACTGTTTTCATGCGTCGTTAATTTGTTGCGAAAG
Source organism: Lishizhenia sp. (assembly GCF_057456495.1). Classification (NCBI taxonomy): domain Bacteria; kingdom Pseudomonadati; phylum Bacteroidota; class Flavobacteriia; order Flavobacteriales; family Crocinitomicaceae; genus Lishizhenia; species Lishizhenia sp. Next base: position 2,688 of record NZ_JBVCPV010000092.1, read on the forward strand.
TAATTGTAATCGACTAATAATACAAATTAAGGACTGCTTAAGCGATAGGTGGAACGTATGTATTCAGAGGGAGATTGGCCCGTATGCTTTTTAAAAAAACGACTAAAATACGCTTGTTCTTTAAAGCCTAATTCAAAGGAGATATCATGGACGTTTTTGTCTACTAGGACCAATCTTCTTTTAGCCTCTAATATGATGATATTTGCTATAAACTGATTGAGCGTTACACCTATACGTTCTTTAAGGATTTCATTTAATCTTTTAGGAGTGATTCCTAATTCTTTAGCGTAAAAAGTAGTCTGTCTATTTTTCGTATAGTTTTCTTCTACCAGATCAATGAGCTTTTCTAAGCGTCTCGAACGTTTATACCTCGCTTCTTCTATAGGTCTAAGCAGGTATATTTTATTTAACAAACCCACCAATAAAGAAACCAGGATGGGCTGGTAGTTTGAACCTGATATTTCTAATTGAAAAAGCCTAAGAAAGGAGTCGAGCATTTCAATGTCCTCCTCTTGAGCTTGAATGGGGATATTAACGAAAGGAGAAAATAAAGCTCTCAGCGTACTAAATTCACCCATTCTAAAAAACTCATTCTTGAAACAAAGTGATAAGCCCTTGGCTGTTCCGTTGAGCTCAACATATTGATTTTTTCCTATCAACAGAAACTGATAATTAAGTTCTCGAAACTCATCGCTATCTACGCGAATTGCACTTCCTTCATCCATAGAATTGATCCATAAAATTTCGGAACAGTCATGTCTATCATAATGCTGAGTACGTTGTGCATAACATGCATTGATATCCTTTAGTTCTACTAAGTTATGGAGCATAAGGTTCTGAATTGTATAAATTATAACTTTTGAGATGAAATTTTCAAATGGTTCTAAAACATCTGTTTTTAGTTGCGAATGAAAGAATGTCAACTAAATGATACTTTTATTAAATGTTCAAATAGTATAAATAATTGAAGCTAAAGTATAAAATAAAACCTGGTCACTCAATGTAATTTTGCATAAAAATTTTGCTCAATAAACTAAGAAATATGATTCGTATTCTAACTATTGCCGGAGCTCTGGCTTTTTTGATGAGTGCTTGTGGAGAAAAAGCGCAAGAGAAAGGCGGGGGAGGACCAATAGCTGTTCCCGTGCAAAGTCTGACTTTACAACATACAAGATTACATCAAAGCTATCCAGTGAGTATTGAAGGGAAGGAAATTGTTGAGATAAGACCTAGAATTCAAGGATACCTTGAAGATATTTACGTAGATGAAGGGCAGCGCGTTAAAAAAGGACAACTTCTTTTTAAAGTTAATGCCGACAATTTTGAACAACAGGTTCTTTCAGCAAAGGCGAAGGTTAAGGTGGCAGAGGCTGCTGTTCAATCTGCAAATAATGAGGTGCTTCGTTTAAAACCTTTGGTAGAGAAAGGAGTTGTAGGAGAGTTTGAGTTGACGCAAGCTGAATACTCCGTGGCTTCAGCCGAAGCGGCTTTGGTGGAAGCTCAAGCCAATGTTAAAAACATGCAAACCAATATAGACTATAGTAGAATTACCGCACCAAGTGATGGTGTTATTGGAACAATAGCCTACAGAAAAGGGAGTTTGGTGAGTCCAACAAGTACCCATCCAATTACCATTTTGGCCAATAATTCTGAGGTTAGAGCTTATTTTTCTGTCAATGAAAAAGCTTATCTCGACTATTCTAGTGATTTCAAAGTTGATAGTTCAAAACATGTAGAGTTAATATTAGCGAATGGAAAGGCTTACCCTAATACCGGCACCTTAGACGCTGTAAGTGGAATTATTGATAAATCCACGGGGTCGATAGTCATGCGTGCTACTTTCCCAAATCCTGATTTATTGCTGAAAAGTGGTGGTAGTGGTACCATTAATATTGAGGAGCTTAGAGAGAATGTCATATTAATTCCGCAAGCTGCAACCTTCGAGGTGCAAAACAAGCGATTTGTTTATGTGGTTCAAAATGACAATAAAGTGCAAACCCAATTAATAAAAGTAACGCCTACAGATGATGGTCAGCAATTCGTAGTAGAAGAAGGACTGAAAGAAGGAGATGAAATTGTTGTGAGTGGTATTAACGGTTTAAAAGCCGGAATGGAAATTAATCCAGAAAAAGCAGATTAAAGATGTTTCAAAAGTTTATACAAAGACCCGTATTATCTACGGTGATATCAATATTGATCGTAATTCTAGGAATATTGGGCTTAATGGATTTACCCGTTTCTCAATATCCAGAAATTGCTCCGCCTACTGTTCAAGTAACAGCAAGCTATCCGGGTGCCAGTGCAGATGTAGTATTGAATTCAGTAGTGGTTCCTTTAGAAGAGCAAATCAATGGGGTGGAGAACATGACCTACATGACTTCCTCTGCCACCAATAATGGTACGGCAACCATAAAAATTTACTTTGAACAAGGTACAGATCCAGATTTGGCAGCGGTAAACGTGCAAAACCGCGTATCGAGAGCTACCAGTTTATTGCCACAAGAAGTTACCCAATCTGGAGTAACGACCAGTAAGCAGCAAAGTGATAATATATTGATTTTTGCATTGTATAGTGAAAGTGAAGATTTTGACGAAGTTTTTGTTCAAAACTATGCAGAAATCAATTTAATACCCGCTATTAAAAGGGTGAACGGAGTAGGTAGTGCCCGAGCTTTTGGTGAGCAAAATTACTCCATGAGAATTTGGTTGAAGCCGGACAAAATGAAAGCTTATGGTCTGGTACCCGACGATGTATTTAAAGCCCTGTCTGAACAGAATGTTGAAGCGGCTCCTGGGCAATTTGGTCAGAATGGAGATCAATCTTTTCAATATGTCATTCGCTATACGGGGAAACTCAAGACGGAAAAACAGTTTGATGATATCGTTTTAAAATATGACGATAAGGGTCAAATCTTGCTGTTAAAAGATGTAGCCCGCGTTGAGTTAGGTTCTCAGAATTATACTAGAACTTTCCGTTTCAATGGACACTTGGCAGCAGGTATTGCAGTGGCCCAAACAGCCGGCTCAAACGCACAAGAGGTGATCGATAATTGTTTGGAGGTATTGGATGAAGCTTCAGCTTATTTTCCGGAGGGAATAAAATATGCAGAGTTGGTAAATGCGAACGATTTCTTAGATGAATCAATTTCTAAGGTAATCTCAACCTTATTAGAAGCCTTCGTTTTAGTATTTATTGTTGTTTTCCTTTTCTTACAAGATTTTAGATCTACCCTAATACCAGCAATTGCCGTTCCGGTAGCCATCATTGGTACTTTCTTTTTCCTAAACCTTTTTGGTTTTAGTTTGAATTTACTTACGCTATTTGCTTTGGTTTTGGCTATTGGTATTGTTGTGGATGATGCCATCGTTGTGGTGGAGGCCGTGCACGCTAAAATGGAAGAGACGCACCAGGGGGCGAAAGAGGCTACGCTCAATGCAATGGATGAGATTTCAGGGGCGATTATTTCGATTACCTTAGTGATGGCGGCGGTTTTCGTACCGGTGACTTTCATTTCTGGTTCGGCAGGAGTGTTCTATAAGCAATTTGGTATCACCCTGGCAATTGCCATAATTATTTCTGCGGTAAACGCCCTAACCTTGAGTCCAGCATTGTGTGCTATTTTCCTAAAGTCACATAATGAGGAAGGAAAGAAGAAAAAGTTATTGAGTCGTTTCTACACGGCCTTCAATGCTTCTTTTGATAACTTGACCAATAGATATGGTAAAGCATTGCGCTTCTTTACGAAGAACAAATGGATACCAATCGGTATTATCTTGACCTTTACGGTGATTTTGGTTGGGTTAGTGAAAACAACTCCAACAGGTTTCGTTCCCAAAGAAGATACGGGTACAATCTTCTGTGATATTACTTTACCTCCTTCATCTTCTCTGGAGAGGAGTGAGGAAATTGCGACCAAGGTAGATAGTATAGTACAGGATGTCGTAGGCGTTAAAAACACCTTGAAAATGGCAGGTAATTCCATTATCAATGGTCAAGGAAGTGCATACGGAATGGTAATTATCAAGTTAGATCCTTGGGGTGAAAGAGATAGAGATTTAGATGAAATTTTAGGTGAGTTATGGGCCAAAGTAGGAGGGGTTACAGATGCTCAGGTTATCTTTTTCCCTGCACCAACGATTAGAGGTTTTGGATTTAGTTCAGGATTTACCGTTGAGTTACAAGATAGAACAGGTAAGTCTATTGATGAGTTAAGTGCTGTTACACAAGAATTCATTGGAAACTTGAATGCACGTGAAGAAATTCAATATGCAACCACCTCTTTTAAAACATCTTACCCACAGTTTTTATTGTCTGTTAATGTTCCAAAGGCAATGGAGTCGGGCTTAACGGTAAAAGACATCATGAGTGCCATGCAAGGGTATTACGGTGGAGTATATGCTTCTAATTTTAACCGTTTTGGTAAGCAATACCGTATCATGGTTCAATCTGATGTAGATTATAGAAAGAATATAGAAACGCTGGATCAAATCTATGTCCGTAACAAAAAGGGAGAAATGGCCCCAATAAAGGAGTTCATTTCTTTGGATAAAGTGTATGGACCAGAAGCTATTAAAAGATTCAACTTGTATACCGCTGTTAATATTCAAGGTGCACCCAACGAAGGTTACTCATCTGGAGATGCTATTCAAGCAATATCAGAAGAAGCAAAGAAGCTTCCTCCAGGGTACAGTTATGATTATTCAGGCGCTACGCGTGAGGAGTTGAGTTCAGGTGGACAATCTGTATACATCTTTATGTTGTGTGTAATCTTTGTCTACTTCTTATTATCGGCTCAGTACGAAAGTTACATCTTGCCTTTGGCGGTAATATTATCCTTACCAGTAGGGTTAGCAGGAAGTTTCATTCTAGCGTACTTCTTAGGAGTAAATAATAATATCTATTTGCAAATATCTTTGATTATGTTGATTGGACTGTTGGCTAAAAATGCCATACTGATTGTGGAATTTGCGCTCCAGCGTAGGAGAAGTGGAGTTGGTTTAGTTGAGTCGGCAATTACAGGTGCTAAGGCACGTTTACGTCCGATTATCATGACCTCTTTTGCCTTCATCTTTGGTTTGGTTCCCTTAATATTATCAACAGGTGCAGGAGCTATAGGGAATAAATCTATTGCAACAGGTGCCATTGGAGGGATGTTATTAGGAACTTTGTTAGGGGTGTTAGTTATTCCAATATTATTTGTCATGTTCCAGTATTTACAAGAGAAAATTACAGGAACGCCTAAAGAAATTGAAGCATAATGAAAATCAATAAATTAATAGGATTCATAGCAATTGCTGCATTTTTACAGGCATGTAACCTGAGTAAGGATTACGACATGCCTAATTACAAAGAATTAGAGGCAATACGTGAAAATAACGCAACAGACTCAAGTTCATTTGCGGATGTGCAGTGGGATGAGCTTTATAAAGATGCACAATTGAATGCATTGATTCAAGAGGCTTTGGACAGCAATGTGAATGTGAACATCGCCATTCAAAACATTAAGAGCGCCGAAGCCATGTTGATGCAACGTAAAGGTGCTCAATTGCCAAGTGCAACACTTAATAGTACAGCTACGCAATCAAAGTTGGCGAATACAATTTCCCCAGCCACAGGTTTTGCTCAGCAGCAATACTCAGTTTATTTGAGTGCAAGTTGGGAGATAGACATTTGGGGGAAATACAGGGCTGCAAAACGTTCTGCCTTGGCCGATTTATTTGCAAATCAACATTTTTTAAATGCAGTTAAAACAAGACTGATTGCAGATGTGAGTGGTAGTTATTATCAATTATTGGCGTATGATGCGCAGTTGGAATTGTCTGAAACTACAGTAGAAAAGCGCGCAGCTTATTTAGAGACCTTGAAGGCTTTAAAAGAGGCATCGATGGTTACAGAGGCAGATGTTCAACAGGCTGAAGCTAACTTGGCAGCTGCTCAACTTATAATTCCACAACTTAAGCAGGCTATTCGATCTACAGAAAATGCCCTGAGTGTATTGTTAATGCGAACGCCAGGTAAGATAGAAAGAGGTGCGTTGAGCGGACAATCATTGAACTATAACTTTACACAAGGTGTTTCTGCCTTGTTACTCGGTAATAGACCCGATGTGATGCAAGCGGAATGGCAGTTACGCAGTGCTTACGAACAAATACATGTAGCTAGGGCACAATTTTACCCTTCGGTTACCCTAACAGGTAGAGGAGGTTTTGTAAGCAACAACCCTGCAGAATTGTTCGATCCAACTTCCTTTTTCGCTAATCTGGCGGGAGGTTTGGTGCAACCACTTTTCAATCAACGCCTAAATCGAGCGAATCTAGAGAAGCAACTTGCAGCCCAGAAAATTGCAGTGTACAATTACAAATATGCCTTCTTAAATGCGGGTAGAGAAGTATCTGATGCCCTTTTCAATTTTGAGATGGCCACAGAGAAAATCACCCATGCAAGTAAACAAGTTAATGCCTTAGAAAAAGCAGTTCGTATGAATGAAGAATTGCTCGCATACGGCAAAGTGAATTATACCGTAGTACTTACGGCAGAACAACAATTTTTAAATGCACAACTTTCTCAAATAGATGTGCAACTAGAGAAGTATTTATCACTTATTGAGGTCTACAGATCTTTAGGTGGTGGATGGAAATAAAAGTTTAGGTTTGCTTCCCTCAATTAGAGTTAGAAGTTCTTAGTTTTACATAGCCCTCAGGGAGGCAAACCTCTTTATTTTTTTTGCATGGATTTTCTATAACTAGAAGGACTTTGACCGGAAATCTTTTTGAAATAACTACTAAAATGTGCAGGTTCGTTAAAACCAATCTCAAAGGCAATTTCCTTTAAACTCATTGTAGAAAAATACAAAAGCCTCTTGGCGGCCAAGGTAATTCTTGCATCCAGATGATCTTTGGCAGTTTTACCCGTTAGATGTTTGATCGTTCTGTTGAGGTGGTCTGCCGTTATATTCATCTTGTCTGCATAGGTATTTACGGTATGTATTTCTTTGTAATGTTGGTTCACCAAATTTTTAAAGTTTTTTAATAAACTGTTACCTACCTCTACGCCTTGAGTGTGTTGGTAAGCTGGAAACTCACATGCGTTATTGCACTCTATAAGTATTAGTTTTAAAAAAGAACTTTGCGCCTCAGAATGGAACTTCATGGATCTGTTTTGGTAATCAATCAATAACTCACACAAACTGTTCACACGCATCATGTTGAGTGTATCGAGGGTAACTGGCGGTGTTTCTCCAAAATTTCGAAACAAATTCAAATCTTCTATAAAGCGAAAGGGGATGTTATTTCTAACCAAAAAATCATTCGAAAACAGTAGTACAAATCCTTCTGACTGCTCTTCTTCTATCACCTGATGAACTTGTCCGGGACTCACACAGTAAATTTGGTTCTCCGCTAAAGTATAATCTACAAAGTCAATTTTGTGGGTGCCCTGAGCTTTGTTCACAACTAATACCGTATAATAATCATGGCGGTGAGCTTCCTCTTTTTGACCATTGTTGCGATCGGCAAGTTCAGACATTCTTACAATTTTAAAGTAGATGTCTTCTCTTTCGTCTTCTATGTGTTTATAGGTTTTAATCATGATGTTTCAAATGCACCTTAAAAATACAATATGTTCGAAACATTCTTTCCTACACATTGTTCATTTGTATGCATACTTCTAAAAGTTAAGTTTTATTTCAAGATTCTATTTTTTACTTTAGAAAAAAGTAGTTGAAAAAATCCAAAGTCATGTAAACAGCGTAAATTCTTAAAAACAAATCTGTGAGCCCAAACAAATCAACAGCCGTACTCATCTTTACTCGCTCAGAGTCAGAGGAATTGCAGAAAAAGCAGTTCTTTTTGCATGACTATTCTAAGAGTAAAGCTTTGGTCCGTCTATTGAATCAAAAAATTAGGTTTGAAGTAAAACATACGGAATTCCCAGTTTTTTTCAGCGGTAATTGTAAACAGGGCAGCTTTGTACAAAAATTCAAGCAGGGGTTTACAGAACTTTTTACAAAAGGATATGAGCGCGTTATTTGCTTAGGTAATGACGTTCCAGAAATCAATACTAATTTAATTCAAGAGGTAGCCGGTCTGTTAGATTCTAATGATTTTGTAAGTGCTAAAACAAATACAGGAGGAATTGCCTTTTTAGGACTCACGAAATCTGGTTTTCAGCAATTCAATTTTCATCATGTCCAATGGCAATCTTCTAATTTGCTAGAATCTCTTTATACAGAAATTGAGAATCAAAAATATTGTTTTCTCCAACATGAGTTTTTTGAACTTAACACGCCATCTGAAACAAGACTGTTTTTTAGAAATATTAAAAATCTTTCCTTACTTACATGCTATGGTCAGTTTTTCTTAAAACTTATTGAACGTCAGTTCGATAATGTTACCCGAGATATTGAAACTGAGTATGAGTTTTATCTTCAAGGTGAGGGCTATCGCGGTCCACCGATAAGGTTTTGTTACTAAACACGTACTAAAGAAAAAAACGATTACTTATGATTTTAGTGGATTTACCACTGAAGAAAAACAAACATTATGAAGAAAACTCTACTCATTCTTCTCAGCATTTTTTATGGCTCTACGTTGTGGTCACAAAATACTATAGAAGGGATAATAAAAGACATGGAAACGCAAGAGCCTTTGCCTTTCGTTACCGTTGGGATAAAAAATACAAGCACAAAAGTAAGAACTGATATTACAGG
>NZ_JBVCPV010000093.1:0-11336 GCF_057456495.1 Lishizhenia sp.
ACAAAATGCGCAACTCTCCTTGTGCCTTTGTCAATTCTTCACTTGAAAAACTTTCTATATCCAAACCTCTGTATACCTCTCCAGTAAAAACAGTCGCTGCAGGTTTCACATTATCATTGAGTGTATTTGGCTTTTCCCAGGCTTGATAGCGTTGGTAATTCAACTCCCCCAAATCTTTAGATATATGCATCATTTTCTCAAACTTTTTGGCAGAAAATTTACCCAACTTATTTGCCAAGTAATCTGCCTCTTCTAGAAATTGAGGAATTGTCTGAAATGGAGTATCAACATTTCTATTATAGTCTAAGGACTTTGCCGGAGAGATTAATATTTTCATCTTTTATAAACTTTGCCAACAAAAATAACAAGTCATTTAGTATCTCCTAAACCCAAACCCAAGGATTTCTATCTTTGTAGCATGGAGGATAAAGATTACATGCAATTGGCCATCAATTTGGCTAAAAAAGGAGGTCGAAACGCCGCTCCAAACCCTATGGTTGGTTCTGTCATCGTGTACGAAGATAAAATCATAGGACAAGGATACCACCAAAAATGCGGAGAAGCTCATGCCGAAGTGAATGCCGTAAACAGTGTAGAAGATAAATCTTTACTCCCCCACGCTACTATTTATGTAAGCTTAGAACCCTGCGCGCACTATGGAAAAACTCCACCTTGTGCTGATTTAATCGTAAAATCGAAATTCAAACGTTGCGTTATTGCCTGTACAGATCCTTTCTCTGAAGTTTCAGGAAAAGGAATTCAACGTATCAAGGATGCTGGAATTGAAACAACGGTGGGAGTTCTAGAAAATGAAGCGCTGGAATTAAACAAACGCTTTTTTACTTATCACCAAAAACAACGTCCATATGTAATATTAAAATGGGCACAAAGTAAAGATGGTTTCATGGATATAGATAGAAGTGAAAACCAAAAAGGAGTTTATTGGATTACCCAACCTGAAACGAAAAAAGTGGTACATCAATGGCGCGCTGAGGAGCAAGCTATTTTAGTAGGCTGGAAAACCATTGCCAATGATAACGCGAGTTTAACAGTTCGCGAAGTACAAGGTGAAAACCCCGTTCGTTTCATTATTGATCCGCAACTTTCTATCCCTAAAACGGCACAAATCTTTCTAGACGGTGTACCAACCATAATCTATACGCAAAAAGAAAACACAAATCTACCTTCACACATTGCCTTAAAACAATTAGACAATATCAGTGTTGAAGCAATACTTAAAGACCTCTATGAACGCAAAATGCTTTCTGTCTTTATAGAGGGAGGTGCATATACGCTTCAAGCGTTTATAGCTTCAAGACTTTGGGATGAAGCTAGAATACTTACTGGAGATACAAGCCTAATTAAAGGTCAACCAGCACCTCGAATAAAGGGTAAAACCGTAAGTAAAACTCATTTGGGTAAAGATGAAATTCATATACTCTATAAAGAAGAAAATCGTTAAAAAACTTTCCCCTTAAATGAGTAGTTGTTTGATATTTAGATAAAAACGGTCATTCACGGAGTTTTGTGAATAAAGGGGCATATTTTTTTTGAAACAAGCATTTCAATTTCGAATACTTATATTACTTTTGTTGCTTAATAGAAAGGTGAATGCAAAACATACAGGAAACGGTAAAAGATATTTTTTCTGCCTATCTTGAAAAAAACGGTCACAGGAAAACTCCTGAACGCTTCGCCATACTCGCAGAAGTTTACGGTTACGATGGTCATTTCGACATAGAATCACTCTATATCAAAATGAAAAATCAAAACTACCGTGTATCTCGAGCAACACTCTACAATACCATAGAATTATTACTGGCGTGTAACTTAGTACGTAAACATCAATTTGGGAAGAACATTGCTCAATTTGAGAAAGCGCATGGTTATAAGCAGCACGACCACATGATTTGCACGGATACAGGAGAGGTTATCGAATTCTGTGATCCACGTATTCAGGCTATCAAGGCAACGGTTGAGGAAGTATTTGGTGTAAAAATTCAACACCACTCGCTCTACTTCTACGGTGTCAAGAATTCAGAATCAGAAGAAACAGAAGAACAATAGTGAACATCATTCACAAAATAGAAACGGCCTCTAAGGGGGTGCTTATTCTTTTTTTACAAGGAAGGATGTTGAGCAACGAAAACTTTGACGAATTGCTCGCAGCTATTGATAAAGGAATGAATGATGAAAATAAAAACTTCATCATTAATCTCGAAGAGCTCACTCATTTAAACAGTAGTGGTTTAAACACTTTGTTAAAATGTTTTACAAAAGTGAGAAGCGCAGGTGGAGAACTTGTTTTAACGCAAGTCAATTCACACATCGAGAACATATTTGAAATATCGAAATTAAAATCAATTTTTAATATTTGTGCGTCCACAAGGGAAGCACTTAATTTTTTAAATGCACAAGAGGCATGAAGGTAGATGTACTTTTAGGATTACAATGGGGAGACGAAGGTAAAGGAAAGATAGTAGACGTTCTTACCCCAAAATATGATATCATTGCTCGTTTTCAGGGTGGTCCAAATGCAGGTCACACATTAGAATTCGAAGGTATCAAACACGTATTACACACTATTCCATCTGGAATCTTTAGAGAAGATACTTTAAACTTAGTGGGTAATGGAGTGGTAATAGACCCTGTGATCTTCCAAAAAGAGTTAGAAAAATTAGCTCCTTTCAATATCAACATTAAAGAACGTTTGATATTATCTAAAAAGGCACACTTAATTTTACCGACACACAGATTATTAGATGCTGCATCGGAATCTGCAAAAGGAAAGAATAAAATCGGTTCTACCCTTAAAGGAATTGGTCCAACTTACATGGACAAAACAGGTAGAAATGGATTGAGAGTTGGAGATATTTTCATGTCTAACTTCCAAGAAAAATACGAAGCACTTAAGGCCAAGCACGTTGAATTGTTGAACCACCACGAAGGGTTCGAATACAACATCGAAGAGTTAGAGCCAGCTTTCTTTGAAGGAATTGAAGTATTGAGAGGATTAACGGCTGTTGATTCTGAGCAATTCATCAATGACGCATTGAAATCAGGTAAATCTATCTTAGCTGAAGGTGCACAAGGAACTTTGTTAGATATTGACTTTGGAACTTACCCATTCGTTACTTCATCAAACACAGTTACTGCTGGTACTTGTACTGGTTTAGGAGTTGCTCCAACAAGAATCGGAGACGTAATTGGTATCTTTAAAGCTTACTGTACACGTGTTGGTTCTGGACCATTCCCTACTGAATTACACGACGAAGTTGGAGAGAAAATCAGAAAAGACGGATTCGAATTTGGAGCTACTACAGGTAGACCACGAAGATGTGGATGGATAGATCTTCCAGCGTTGCGTTATGCAATCATGATCAATGGTGTTTCTGAATTATCAATGATGAAGGCAGATGTATTGGACAACTTTGAAACTATTCAGGTTTGTACACATTACATCATCGACGGTAAACAAGTAGATTACTTACCTTTCGATATTGACGGTGTTGAAATTACTCCTGTTTACAAGGAAATTAAAGGATGGAACACAGATTTAACAAAACTTACATCAATGGATGATGCTCCACAAGCACTTCTTGATTATATTTCATACTTAGAAAAAGAACTTGAAGTTCCAATTGCAACAGTTTCAGTTGGTCCGGATAGAAGCCAAACTTTGGATAATAGAAAATAAGAGTGATATTCTTTAAAAACATATTAAAAATTGCGCTTGTCATGAGCGCAATTTTTTTGGTTAATACAACAGGTCTTGCTCAACGTAATTATCAAGAACTTGTAAAAAATGCCAACATCATCTTACTCGATGAGGCAGGTGAAACTGTGTTTTTAAAAGGAAACGTAGTTTTTGAACACGAAAACACAAAGATGTTTTGTGATTCTGCACGCTACTACATTAAATCAGATCGCTTTAAAGCCTACTCAAGAGTTAACATCAACAAAAAAGATACTTTAAACCTCTTTTGTGACTCTTTACATTACAGCCTTGAAAGTGAAATAGCGCAGCTTTATGGGAACGTTAGAGTTCGAGACAGCGAATACAAACTCACCACTGATTCGCTAGAGTACGACGTTAAAAAGAGTGCTGGTATTTATAGAAATGGTGGGAAAATCACCTCAATTCTCAGCAATGAAGTATTGAGTTCTGACATTGGTTATTTCTTTCCAAACTCTAAAAACTTCACTTTTAGTAGAAATGTTATTTATCAAAGTAATGACTACAAGGTTACTACTGACACTTTGCGTTTTAACGGTTATAATAAAATTGCCTATTTCTACGGTCCCACAAAAATAACCGCAACCGAAACGGAAATGTACTGTGAAAAAGGATGGTACGACGCTAAGAATGAAGAAGGCGTTTTAGAAGGACATGCGTACATAGTTGATAAAAAAACAAATATTTCTGCCGATAGTCTTTACTACTCAAAACTAGATAGCATATCTGAAGCGAAAGGAAATGTTATCATCAAAGACACTACAGAGAAAGTTGAATTTTGGGGAGACTTTGCCAGAAGCGATGAAAAGCAACGCCTCGCCTATCTAGCAGGACATGCTTCGGTAGTGAGCTATAAAGAGAAGGATAGCACTTTTATTTTTGCAGATAGTTTATTCAATTATATGGATAGCCTACAAAAAAGTGAATTGATCTTAGCTTACCACAATGTTGTAGTGATACAAAATGATGTACAAGGTATTTGCGATTCACTGAGTATGAACCAAAAAGACAGCGTGCTCCACCTCTACCATAACCCCATGTTATGGTCAGACAAAACGCAAATGTCTGCAGACACACTTGTTGTGCATCAAAAGAATTATAAGATAGATCACATAGAATTGCTGCAAAGAGCAGTTATTGTAAATGAGGTCGAAGACAGCCTTAACTACTACAACCAAGTAGGAGGTAAAACAATGCATGCTTATTTTAGAAATGATACGTTAAGATACGCCAATGTAAATGGAAATGCACAAACGGTTTACTACGTTGAAAAGGAAACTAAAACAGACTCACTTGAAGTGGTCGAAAGAAGTGGAATGGCCAGAATTTACAGTAGCAATATTACCTTATACTTTGAAAAACAAGAATTAAGACGAATTGCCTACCGTCAAAATCCTGATGGTGTTGTTTACCCCCTGAACAAAATCAAGTCTAAAGAAATGAATGTGCAAGGCTTTGAATGGAAGCCAGAACTTCGTCCAAAAAACTGGACAACCTACTCTATTTTTGTGAAATAATCGTTTTTTAAACGATTTATTCAACATACTTCCGTATATTTATAGTGCATTAATAATCAACTATTTATATAGTTATTAATGTACTAAACTTGATACAAATACTTTTTACAAACTAAACGCTTACCCCTTTTACGACTAAAGGATAATTACGGGTATGTAATTACGCGCATTACGTAACTTAAAACTTTAGTTTTGAAAAAAGTGTTATTTATAGTTCTTGGAACTATTTTTATCAATTTTGTGAAGGCTCAGTCTTTCACAAACCCGAACTTATTAGGAAACAGTGCTAATAGCTTGGCAGCTCTTCCAACAGGATGGTTAAACATTCCTGCTACAGATCAAAATTGTGACGTCACTCTGAACTTTCAAGGTTTGGGCGACACTCCTGATCTTACAACTCTGAACGGTCCCATGCCTCAGATAGGTATTGTGGGTACCCCAAAAAATGGTTCATCATTTATTTCAGGTGTTAAAGGAGATAACTTTCACGAAGGTATAATGCAAACTGTAAATGGGTTGATACCTGGTAACGTGTACCAAGTTAGTTTCTACCAATCCGTAGTTAAACAAGAGAACTGTAGAGACACCTCAGGCGCTTGGAGCGTATATCTAGACAACAATCTTTTATTAACAACGGCTATTTCATCAAGTCAATTGGCTTATAATGACATTAATTTAAACTGGGAATATAGAGAACTAAGCTTTACAGCAACATCAAGTTCACATACCTTAAAATTCCTACCTTTTGATGATGACCAAAATGGTGACATCTACAGCCAAGGAATTGACGCTGCATTGCGCATGGGGATAGATCAAATCAACATGGAAGAATTAGTTATCCCGACCTATTACATGGATACTACTTTATGTAGCTCCTTGTCCTACACAATATCCTTTAACATCCCTAACGCAACCTATTCATGGGAAAATAATGATACCACAAGCACAAGAACGATTTCGAATGATGGTATTTATACAGTAGAGATCACTACACCGGATTCTATTTATAGAAATACCTATTCCGTTTCATTTTTCAACCCAACGCAAACACTTTTACCTGAAGATACCAGTATATGTTTTGGAGACACCCTAAGAATAGATTCTCCTCAAAACATTTATCCCTATCAATGGCATGATGCCAGCAACCTTCCTTATTATGATGTAACAGAAAATGAATTGGTAACCTACACACTATCTCAAGATCAATGTACATTCACAGATTCATTGTTCGTAGATGTTGTGAAATTAGATTATTCATCCATTGGAGATACTACCATTTGTATAGGAGATAGTTTAACTTTTGACTTGAACCCACAATACACGTACACCTTAGAACAGCAAACAATAATAAACAATGTAACCATTAATCAAGTAGGTACTTACTTATTAGAAATCAACGGACAAGGTTGCACTTCTTATGATACCTTAAATGTAAGTTACCTCCCCCCCTTGCATGTAGAATTAGGAAATGACACCTCTATTTGCATGAATGAAACATACATGCTAATTCCTACCACTAATCATTCAGAAACAACATATGAATGGTCTACAGGTAGTAATGCTGAGGCTTTATATATATCAGAAGAAGGGTATTACTCCTTAGAAGCAACCAATTGTTGCGAAAGTGTAGTAGAAGAGATTTACATAAGCACACATAGCTGTGAGGCTTTAGTATTTGCCCCAAATACATTTACTCCAAACGGAGACAGATTGAACAATTACTTCAAATTTGAAAGCGAAGCTGCTTTTAGTCGTTTCGAATGGAAAGTTTACAACAGATGGGGACAAGAAATCTTCCAAGGCAATAGTATAGATGATTATTGGGATGGAAATTTCAACAATGAACTTTGCAAAGACGGAACTTATATATGGAAACTAACATACAGCCCTCTTAATTCATCATTTGTAGAACAATTATCGGGAAGTCTATTGATTATTAAATAATCGCTCTTACCGTAAAACAAGTGTAGGATGATCCCTAATCATCCTCACTTGTTATTTCTATTTTTGCCACCCAAAAAAAGCTCCCCCCCCTCCAGCATAACAACACGCAAAAAATACTTCTAATTTCAAAAGACTTAAAACTGTCTTTAAACGAAAAAAAATCACTTTTCTACACGAAATTTTAATCCAAAATTATTAAGCGTTCGTATGTATTTGTTATTCGTAAAAACGGTCATCCCAAAGACAAAAATACCCATATAACAACCTAACAAACAACAAGATACATTCATCTAAAAATAAGAGTCATTCACATAAAAAGCGGCTAAAAACCCCACCAAGTTACTATGTTTGCAGAGCGTATTTAAAAATATATAAGCTTTGATAAGAACATTTATTTTGTTGCTTTTAACGGTTTCCTCTTTTACAATTTTAGCTCAGAATTTTGCTAACCCCAATTTCAATGGTGCGGCAAGTTCAATGCTTTCTGTATTACCTCAGTCTTGGCAAAATGTTCCGGCATCAGATCCTGTATGTCAAGTCTCCATCAGTTACCAAGGTTTGGGTGATACTCCTGATATGACAAACATATACGGCCCTATGTCGAATACAGGGATTGTGGGAACCCCAAATATGGGTGATAATTTCATTTCTGGAGTGAGGGGAAATAATTTTCACGAAGGAATAATGCAAACAGTAAGTGGGTTTATTCCGGGTAATCAATATAAAATAACATTTTATCAAGCTGTTGTTAAACAAGAGAATTGTTTAGACACAACAGGTGCTTGGAGTGTTTATATGGATACCACTTTAGTCGGAATATCCGCATTAACTACAAGTCACTTGGCATACAATGATCCACTATTGAACTGGGAAGAGCGGGAGATCTTTTTTGTGGCTACGCAAAGCTCACATACGTTCAAATTCCTTCCTTATGATGACGATACAAACTTGAATATTACATCTTACGAATTAAATGCTGCCTTACGCATGGGGATAGATCAATTCGAATTAACTGAAGTAACCTACCCTACTTATTATTACGACACTACCTATTGTTCTGTAGGAAACTATAACATAAGTCTAAATTATCCCAATGCAACTTATTTGTGGGATGACAATTCAACAGGAAACACCAAGCTTGTTCATACTTCAGGTATACACACGGTAGAAGTAACTACACCAGATTCTACTTTTTACAATCAATATGAAGTTAAAATTTTCGAGCCTTCATTAGCTACATTACCAAATGATACCGTAATGTGCCTAGGAGATACACTACTCTTGCACTCTCCGCAAAATTCATATCCTTATTATTGGCAAAACGGTTCAACCTCATCAAGTATAGAAGTCTACAACACGCAGGAGGTGGAGTATACAATGTATCATAATCAATGTAGTTCAACTGCAAAAATGACCGTTACTGTTGCCCCTGTTCCTCAAATCAATTTGAATGATACCAATCTTTGTTACAACGAATATTTTACCACAAACTTAAATCCGAATTATGCTTATACCTGGAATGATGGTAGTCAAACAAATAATTACAGCATTAACAGCAGTGGCTCATATACTGTTGAAGTAAGCAACGGTTTTTGTGCATCAACTGAAACATTTAATGTGCATATTGTAGACAGTTTATCTTTTGAAGGGTTTACAGACACTAATTTATGTTTTGGAGAGGAAGTTGTATTTTCTGCTCCACAAGGAGATTTTGACGCTGTTTGGAATGATGGAAGTACCGGTAACTTAATTGTTAATCAAAGTGGAATCTACACCCTAAATTTGAGTAACGCTTGTCAGAGTAAAGACTTCCCTGTTCATGTAAACGTAAGTCCCGAAATAATACTTTCTCTCGGAAATGATACAACGCTTTGCCCTGATGAAACTATTATTTTAAGTCCCCAAAGTAATGTTACGGGAACTTATACTTGGCAGGATGGAAATAATAACTCTGAGTACGCTGTTAACGCTCCTGGAATCTACACTTTAACCTTGGACCATCATGGTTGTTCGGTAACAGATACTCTTGAAGTAAACTACACCGCCCCTTTGAACATTAACCTAGGAAATGATACGAGTATTTGTAGTTTATCTCAACTTCAGCTCACAGCTTCAACAGAAGAAAGTTGGAATTATTCGTGGTCGGAAGGAAGTACTGAAAATAGTCTATGGGTAACAGAAAGTGGATACTACGCTGTATCGGTATCAAATTCATGTGAAAGTACTACGGATGAAATTTATGTACTTGTTGAAGATTGTCAGACCAATGTATTTGCCCCAAATACTTTTACACCAAATGGAGATAGACATAACAATACATTTCAATTCATAAGTGAAGATGATTTCGATCGCTTTGAATGGCAAATTTACAACCATTGGGGAGAATTGATTTTTACAGGAAACAGTAAAGATGATGTATGGGATGGTAGCTACCATAACCAAATATGCCCAGACGGAAGTTATGTATGGAAATTAACCTACAGTGTTTCCGGCTCGGCATATGTTGAACAAAAAACAGGGACCATTACCCTGCTTTCATAATTACTTACTTTGATGATTAGCCATTACTTCCTCGTATAAATCTTCATACATTGGCAATATAGCGTCAAGTGAGAATTTTCCTGCTTGTGTTTTGGCATTGGCTTTAAACTTAGCCAGTACCTCATCATTTTCTAAAATCTCAATCCCATAACGGGCCATTTCGTCTATATCTCCTACATTTGTGAGGTACCCAGAAAAACCGTGCTCATTAACTTCAGGAATACCTCCGGTGTTAGAACTCACTACGGGAACATTTGCTGCCATCGCTTCCAATGCAGCTAAACCAAAACTTTCTGTTTGAGAAGGAAGTAAAAATAAATCAGCTAATCCAACAACATGACTCGTATCCCTTACTTTACCTACTGTAATTACACGATCACATGTTCCTAATTCTCTGCATAACTTCTCTACGTTAAAACGCTCTGGCCCATCTCCTACAAGCAATAAACGAGAAGGAATCTTTTCATTAATCTTCTTAAAAGTCCTAACAACGTCTTCTACCCTCTTTACCTTTCTGAAGTTAGAGACGTGGCATATGATACGCTCATTGTCTTGGGCATATCTTCTTCTGATCTCTAAATTGAAATCTTTGCTGTATTCCTCAACACAAATAAAGTTAGGGATAACATGAATTTTTCTATTCGTATCAAAATGCTCGTATGTATCCTTTTTCAAGCTTTCAGATACCGCTGTTACTGCATCCGATTGATTCAAACAGAAGGTAATTACAGGTTCAAAAGAAGGATCCTTTCCAACAAGAGTGATATCTGTACCGTGCAACGTGGTAATGAAAGGAATATCAATTCCTTTCGTTTGTAAAATTTGTTGTGCCATGAAGGCTGCCGAAGCATGCGGAATGGCATAGTGCACATGCAATAGGTCTAACTCCTCGTGGGTCACAACATCCACCAACTTACTTGCAAGTTCTGTTTCATAAGGCTGATATTCAAATAGCGGATAATCACTTACAGCAACCTCGTGGTAATAAATATTTTCTCTAAACGACCCTAACCTTACCGGTTGAGAGTATGTTATAAAATGAATTTCATGTCCTTTTCGGGCCAAAGCTTTACCTAATTCTGTAGCTACAACTCCACTTCCCCCGAAGGTTGGATATAACACTATACCTATTTTCATATATCTTTTCTACTAAGTATCAATCTTTTACAATTCAGCAGCGTTTACCGCCTCGTAAATAATGCGTTGAATCTCTGTTCTTATATCCATATTGATCAACTTCCTATTCTCTGCATCAGGGTAAACTCTGTTGGATAAAAATACATAGTTTATCCCATTAAAAGGGTCCGCCCACGACAAAGTGCCCGTAAATCCACTATGCCCAAAACTTTCTAAAGAAACCAAGTTACAGGTCGGACCACCGTTTAAATCTCTTACTGGTTTATCAAATCCTGCTCCCCTTCTATTGGTCGGACAAAACTGGCAAGCTGTATACTTTTTCACAACATCTTCGTTCACAAATCTTTGCCCGGCATATTCACCTCCATTTAAAAACATTTGCATGATTGCAGCCAAATCTGTTGCGTTAGAAAACAAACCTGCATGACCACCTACACCTCCCAGCATAGCAGCCCCTTGAT
>NZ_JBVCPV010000094.1:0-11304 GCF_057456495.1 Lishizhenia sp.
ATAAGGTGGAGTTAAAAACGTTGAATACTAGCAAAGCTACTGTTTTCTATAAAACGGGGAAAAGCAAAAAGGACCTCCTCTTATCGAAATGGGATGCAAGAAACACTGTTTCAGAAAACTTTGAAGTGAAGGAAAATAGCTTTTATGAATTTCTTGTCGTATTCGATTACGAAAGTCCGCTTACGTGTATAGAAATGTTCGAAGTAAGTGAAGCCGCAAAAAACCTTGATTAAAAAATTAAGGTGTACTGCGTTTTTATGGTCCTTTCATATATCTTTAGAAAAACGAATATAAGGGAATGAAAGACCTCAACTTCATTTTTCTATTGCTTGCTCTTTTGGCCGAGATTATCGGAACCATAGGAGGCTTTGGATCTTCAGTATTCTTTGTTCCCATCGGTAATTTTTATTTCGATTATCATTCTGTACTTGGATTAACGGCGCTTTTTCACCTATCGAGTAACGTAAGTAAAATCTTTCTTTTTAGAAAAGGACTGGATAAAAAGCTACTGCTCAACATAGGCATTCCTTCAGTTATTTTTGTGATTGCTGGAGGACTCCTGTCCAAATATGTCGCTTCTACATATTTACAAGTCATACTGGGTATATTCTTGGTGGCCTTCAGTTTATTCTTCCTCATTCGAAGAAATTTTGCACTGGCAGCGAATAAGAAAAATGCGCTCATTGGAGGAAGTTTCTCAGGCCTATCTGCAGGTTTATTAGGAACAGGAGGAGCCATAAGGGGATTGACCATGGCAGCCTTCAACTTAGAAAAAAGCGTATTTATTGCCACCTCTGCCTTCATCGATTTCATGATAGACTTTTCTAGAACCTTTGTGTATTGGGGCAATGGATACATTCATCAACACGATTTAAAATATGTTCCATTTCTCTTTATTATTGGTGTTGCTGGTTCTTATATAGGAAAACGTATCCTACACCACATTCCCCAAAATAAATTCAGAATACTTTCTTTGAGCTTTGTACTTCTGATTGGTGTTATCACCTTGATTCAGCTCTACTTCTAAAGTTTTTTATTCCTATTTCTAGAAACACGCTAGAAATAGCTATGGATTGAAAATTATTTCTTTAGACTCTTTCCCCGCCTGGATAGTATGGATAGCCCGCAGTGCCGAGAACTTTGAAAAACAAGAAGTGCCTGCGACCAGAGGAAGCTGAGCAATTGTTGCTTTTTGAAAAGTTAGAGACACGAGGACTAGGAAGGATAGCCAGATCAGCGGCCTAAAAAGACATGTACACTTAATAACTCATACTTCATTAATTCTAAGCATTACCCTCAACTACTTGGGATTATTTCTATTTTTGAAGGATGCAAAAACAAGAGATGGAAGTAGTTAAAAGTTTTCCGGTGATGGAAGAGTTTTACACCATACAAGGTGAAGGTTCTTACAGTGGTAGAGCGGCTTACTTTGTGCGTTTGGGTGGTTGTGATGTAGGTTGTGTTTGGTGCGATGTAAAAGAAAGTTGGGATGCGGAAAAACATCCTGAAACTACCGTTACAGAACTTTTGGACAAAATTACTGCAACTAAAACCGACTTTGTGGTTATAACAGGTGGAGAGCCTGCTATGTATGACTTGACCTATTTTGTGGAAGAATTGCATAAACTTGGAATAGAAGTTGCCATAGAAACCTCTGGGTGTTACCCTTTGAAAGGGGATATTGATTGGTACTGTTTCTCTCCGAAAAAATTTAAAGCTCCAGTAGAAGATGCTTATGCCAAAGCCAAAGAGTTGAAGGTTGTGATTTTTAATAAATCTGACTTTAAATGGGCTGAAGATCATGCAGCAAAAGTGAACGGAGATTGTAAACTTTACCTACAACCCGAATGGAGCAAAGAGGCCAAAATGTTGCCTTTAATTATTGAATATGTAAAAGAAAATCCACAATGGAGAATTTCTTTACAAACGCATAAATACATGCAAATACCTTAGAATGTATGCTTAAGAATTTATTGATACTTACCTTACTTTTCGCTTTTACCTCTGCTTGTGGTACGGCTCAAATGCAATACAGTAGCAAGGATAAAAAGGCAATAAAACTATTTGAACAGGCCAGAACATCTCCGGCCAATGAACAAATTGAAAAACTTACCAAGGCCCTAGAGAGGGATCCTGACTTTTTAGAGGCGCATGATATGATTAGTCAAGTCTACGCCCAAAAAGGAGAATTTGAAAAAGCTGTTTACCACGAAAAGGAATTGCTGCGTATCAATCCAGCACAAAACTTTAATGGAACCCTTTACCTTTCCATCGCTCAAAAACAATTTGCTCTAGGCGAATATGAAGATGTTGTAAAATACACCGACATGGTAATTAATTACCCGCGTAGAACAGTTGCTGAAGCAGTGATGCAGGAAGCACACGAATTAAAAAAATCTGCGGTATTCTCCATTGAAGCGATAGAAAATGCACGTGCAATAACACCGATAAACATTGGTCCTGGAATTAACACAGAACACGATGAATACTTCCCGACGATTACCGTAGATGGGAAGACTTTGTTGTTTACACGTAAACTTCCGGCTAAAAGCATCATGGGCTTCCAAGAAGATTTCTTTGTTTCTCAATTGAGCGATAAGTTTATTTGGCAAAAAGCAGTTGCCATGCCCTCGAATATTAACTCTCCCTTAAACGAAGGTGCTCCTACCCTTTCATCGGATGGGAAATCTTTGGTTTTTGTGGCTTGTGAATCTCCAGCTGGAGTTAGAGATTATGGCCCGAACAAACAAGGCTATGGAAGGTGCGATTTATTCTACACCAAGCAAATTGGAAGCCAGTGGGTAGACCCCATTAATTTACCAGGTTATGCCAACACATCAAACTGGGAATCACAACCTTCTTTATCTTCTGATGGTAAAACATTGTACTTTGTTCGAAAATCAGGACGAGGGTATGAGGCCAATTCTGACATCTACGTTACCTACAAAGATGATCAGGGAAACTGGTCTAAAGCGGAGCGTTTACCAACAAATATCAACACTCCCTTCCAAGAAACATCAGTTTTGATTCACCCAGATGGTCAAACCCTTTACTTTGCATCTAATGGTCACCCAGGCTTAGGTGGTTCAGATATTTTCATGGCTAAAAAGAACCCTGATGAAACTTGGGGGAATCCAATCAATTTGGGATATCCTATCAATACTAAAGCCAATGAAAATTCATTACTGGTGAGTGCAGATGGAGAAATAGCGTTTTTTGCATCAGACCGTGAAGGTGGTCAGGGTGGTTTGGACATCTACTATTTCGAAATGCCTGAAGATTTAAGACCTACAAAGACATTATATTTTGAAGGATACGTGTACGATGATGTAACTGGGAATCCTTTACCGGGTAAGTTTGAGTTGATAGACATTGCCAACGATGAAGTGGTGATTACTGCTGAAGCTGATAAAGTAAATGGTGAGTTCTTGGTGGCCCTACCTACCGATAGAAAATATGCCTTAAACGTGAGTTATCCGGGATATGCCTTCTTCTCTAAAAGTTTCGATATGACTTCTGGAGAAGACAATGAAGGTGTACATATGGACGTGCCTATGCACCCGTTGGCGCAAGAAAA
Organism: Lishizhenia sp.; assembly: GCF_057456495.1. Classification (NCBI taxonomy): domain Bacteria; kingdom Pseudomonadati; phylum Bacteroidota; class Flavobacteriia; order Flavobacteriales; family Crocinitomicaceae; genus Lishizhenia; species Lishizhenia sp. The sequence goes on from NZ_JBVCPV010000094.1 coordinate 3,578, forward strand.
TGCCATTGTTGAATTAGAGAATGTATTCTTCGATTTAAACAAAACTATACTCAGAAAAGAATCCTTTACGGAGTTGGATAAACTGTACAAACTTTTAGCAGAGAACACAAGCTTGAAAATAGAAATTGGTGGTCATACCGATACAAGAGGAGATGCGGAAGACAACCAAAAATTATCCGAAGGTAGAGCAAAAGCCGTTTACGATTATTTGGTAAACAAAGGTATTGCAGCAGAACGTCTTACTTTTAAAGGTTATGGGGAAACACAACCTAAAATTACTGATGAAGAAATTGCTAAATTAGCTACAGATAAAGAAAAAGAGGCTGCTCATCAACAAAACAGAAGAACCGAATATAAAATCATAAAATAATGCACTTTATTAAGCTATTGCGTCCGATTAACTTGCTCATTATAGCAGCTACCATGTTTGGTTTAGCAGCTTATTTTGATGCTTACTTTTTACGTTATGAAGGCGAAAGCTTGATCTTCAGTCACACCTTTATTTTATTGGTACTCTCAACCGTACTGATTGCTGGTGCAGGTAACATCATCAATGATTATTTTGATGTGGTAGCCGATAGAATTAACCGTCCAGAACGTTTAATAATTGATAAACACATCAAAAGAAGATGGGCCATTGTTTCACACTGGGTGATCAATGTTATCGCCTTTGGAATTGCCGTTTATTTAAGTATTTACTTTGCGTCTTTTTGGTATGTTTTCATTCATTTGGTGAGCATTAATGTTTTGTGGTTTTATTCGAGCTATTTTAAAAGAACCAAAGTTTTGGGAAATGTATTGATTGCATTGTTAACCGCATTGGTTCCTTTTTTAGTTGGAATATTTTACCAACATCAATTATCAGGAAACCATCCTTTCATCTACCCTTTTGAACCTTTGGGAGATACGCATTACTTGATTTTATATATGGCAATGACCCTTGGTTTCTTTGCCTTCTTTTTGAATTTGGCCAGAGAAATCATCAAAGACATTGAAGACAAAGAGGGAGATAAAGAGCTACATGCACATACTTTACCTTTAACAGTATCTACTAAAAAAACGAAACTAATCAGCACTTTCATTTTGTTGATCCCTGCATTTTTCTCATGTGCACTTTACTTTATTCTAGCAGATATACGCATTAAATTCATCGATGTTGTGCCCCTTTTAATTTCTGCCTTCTTTGTGATATTGAGTATCCTTTGGTTGTGGAAATCGAGTCAAAAAGCCAACTACCACACCACTCATCTGTTAATTAAAGTAGCCATGATCTCTGGCTTACTAACACCATTTTATTGGTTAATTATAGCTTAAAAAAATGAAGTTAAATTGTCCAGAATGTAAATCTGAAATTGCCACAGAAAATCTAAACGTACTAACAGATGTTGCTCTTTGTACGACATGTCAAAATGTATTTATAATCTCTGAAAACGTACAGGATTCAACAACTTTAGGTTTTGATATAAATGATAGTCCAAAAGGTACTTGGCTAAAAAATGATTTCAACCAAACCGTTTTGGGAGCATCAACTAGATCCCCAATTGCTTTTTTCTTGGTTCCTTTTATGCTTGTTTGGACAGGTGGATCCATAGGTACCGTTTACGGTTATCAATTGATTAATGGAGAATTTGACCTACAACAATCACTATTTGGGATACCTTTCATAATTGGTGCAATTATTTTTTGGAGCCTTACCCTCATGACTATTTGGGGTAAAGTTGAAATTACACTGAATAATGAAGGAGGTAAAGTATTTACAGGAGTTGGGAATATTGGTCTTGTAAAAAAGTTTTCATGGAAGGAAGTTCAAACAATAAATGAACAAACTACTAATTTCAGATATCCAGGGAGTCAAGGAAATCGACTTGTAATGGAAGGTTCAAAAAGAATTACCTTTGGATCTAGTTTAAAATCTGAGAAACTGTTTTACCTAAAAAAGGCACTTCAAGTTTTAAAACAACAAAATCAGTGGAAATAATCCCTGTGTACATAGAAGGATAATTAATTTAAACTATCATGCGCAACAACATCAAAATTATCATAGGTTCAAAATCTCCTCGTCGTCAACAATTAATTAGCGGTTTAGGCTTAGACTTTGAGGTAAGAACAAAGGAAGTGGAAGAAATTTATCCTGAAGATTTACCTGCGCATGAGGTAGCTGAGTTTTTGAGTAAATTAAAGTCAGCACCTTTATTAGACACTTTAAAGGAGGGCGAAGTTTTACTAACTTCAGACACCACTGTCATCATCAACAACACTGTATTAGGCAAACCCAAAGATTTAGAAGAAGCCAAAGCAATGATCGCTTCTTTGAGCAATAACGATCATGAGGTAGTTACTGGTGTATGTTTGAGCAGCAAAGAAAAACAAGTCAGTTTTTGTGTAAGTACACGCGTATTTTTTAATGCATTGAGTCAAGAAGAAATAGACTACTACGTAGAAAAATTCCAACCCTTGGACAAGGCGGGAGCTTATGGCATCCAAGAATGGATAGGTCAGATAGGTGTTCAAAAAATAGAAGGTTCTTACTACAATGTCGTAGGTTTACCCATCGCCAGAGTCTGGGCTGAATTGAAGAATTTTTAAATTAAAACTCCTAATTGTTGCTTATCTCGATGACCTGTTGTCGTTTATTGCAATTTGAAGGATTTGTCTCTGCACTGCGCTCCGCTCGATAACCTTGATTGCAACTGAAGAATATTACTCCTCTTCCACATTCACTTTTCTCCTCATTACTCAAAACTATTATATTTAGCACCTTATAAATCTAGTATATGCAAAAAGGAGATAAGAAAACAATACGTGGTTGGGTATTTTACGATTGGGCCAACTCTGTATACAATTTAGTAATCTCAAGTGCCATCTTTCCTATTTTCTATAGCAATGTTACCAAAAACAAATATTTGGAACGTTTTCCGGATAGAGAGGAATTGTTACCCAATGAAAAGGTAATGGTAGACTTCTTTGGAATGGAGGTAGAAAATCAATTGTTGATTACCTACATTTTGAGTTTTTCTTTTTTGGTAGTTTCTGTACTATCCCCTTTTCTTTCTGGTATTGCCGATGTGGTAGGTAGTAAAAAGCGATTTCTTCAATTCTTCTGTTACCTCGGTTCTTTTGCATGTATGGGGCTTTACTTTTTCAGCGAAAACATATCCATTGGTATGATTTCCATCTTCCTGGCCAGTATAGGTTTCTGGAATTCATTGGTTTTCTACAACGCTTACTTACCTGAGATTGCTGAACCCAAAGATCACGACAAAATTTCTGCAAAAGGTTTCTCCATGGGGTATTTTGGAGCAATGATATTATTGGTTCTTTCCTTATTCATGATCATGTCATCGGATGAAACTAATGGACTTTACAATGCTTCTATCGCATCTTGGTGGAGGGTTGAATACTCTTTCATCGGTGTAGGAATATGGTGGTTAGGTTTTAGTCAAATTACATTTAGAGCACTCCCTCACAATGTTTACAATCGTAAAAAAGAGAAAGGTTATATCTGGAAAGGATTCAAAGAATTGAAAGCAGTTTTCCAAGAATTCAGAAAAACAAAAAGATTAAAAAGATTCCTTATGTCCTTTTTCTTCTTCAATACTGGAGTGCAAACGGTAATGCTTATGGCTGTTTACTTTGCTAAAGAAGAAATTGAATGGGGTCCAGGCGGTGGAGATACAGGTTTAATAGTTTCTATTCTACTTATTCAAATTTTAGCTGCAGTAGGAGCCTTTGTGATGTCTAGAACCTCTTCCCTTTTAGGAAATATCAATACACTTAAAATCGTGGTAGCGCTATGGTTTATTTTATGTGTTGTAGCCTATTATATCACAACACCTGTTGAATTCTATTTGTTAGCTGCAGGGGTTGGTTTAGTGATGGGAGGTGTTCAAGCTTTAGCGCGTTCTACTTACTCTAAATTTTTACCCGATACAAAAGACCACGCTTCCTACTTTTCTTTCTACGATTCTACAGAGAAAATTGGTATCGTTTTAGGAACCTTCTTCTGGGGATTGGTTTACGGTATTACGGGAGATTTAAGAGACTCTGTAATTTCTATTACCATCTTCTTTGCTTTGGGTATGATTTTATTATTTTTTGTTCCGCAAAAAGAGAAAGAAGCATAAAGGCTAAAAAAAAGCTTGTTAAGATTTAAGTAGTAAGGATTAACACTTCGGGTATCTCGACTCCGATCGATAACCTCTTGTTGATTTTTTTAGTTATTAAAATTAATTTTCAGGATTTAAAGGTTCGCGAGCGAAGTCGAGTGACAAATTTTTAAATAAAATTGAACTCATTTTTGGAGCGAATAAACTATATTTGTCCCCAATGGAAAAGCAAGTCATTCTCAATTCTAAGCATTTCGAATTAACGCTTAACAGACTTTGTTATCAACTCATTGAAAGTCATAACGATTTCTCAAATTCTGTATTAATTGGACTTCAGCCAAGAGGCGTGAAAGTTCTGGATAGATTAAAAGCGATGTTAGAAAATATCACAGGGCATTCTATTGCTTGTGGTACCCTAGACATTACTTTTTACCGAGATGATTTTAGGAGAAGAGAAAGACCCCCCATCCCAAGTGCTACCAATATCGACTTCAGCATAGAGAACAAGCGTATCGTATTAATCGATGATGTTTTGTATACAGGAAGAACGATCAGATCTGGTTTAGATGCCCTTTTGGCTTTTGGTAGACCAAGTGAAGTTGAACTGCTTACATTAGTTGACAGAAGATTCAAACGTCATTTACCCATACAAGCGGATTATGTTGGTAAGACGGTTGACACCCTTATTTCTGAGCGTGTTTCTGTTGAATGGAAAGAGATAGAAGGAGAAGATAAAGTAGTACTATATACACCGAACAATAATGGATAATCTTAGTGTAGACCATCTTACTGGAATAAAAGACTTAACCCCTCGTGATATTGAAATCATATTCGAAACGGCGGATAGTTTTAAGGAAGTGATCAACAGACCGATCAAAAAAGTTCCTTCATTAAGAGATATTACGATTGCCAATTTATTTTTTGAAAACTCAACGCGTACGCGACTTTCTTTTGAGTTGGCTGAAAAGAGATTATCTGCAGATGTAGTAAACTTTAGTGCGGCATCATCTTCTGTAAAGAAGGGTGAAACTCTAGTAGATACAGTAAATAACATCTTGTCTATGAAAGTAGACATGGTAGTGATGCGTCACCCCAACCCAGGTGCTGCAAAATTCTTATCAGAAAGAATAGATGCACGTGTAGTAAACGCTGGAGACGGAACACACGAACACCCAACACAAGCTTTATTAGACTCTTATTCAATCAGAGAAAAACTAGGAAGCGTTGCCGGTAAAAAAGTAGTTATTGTAGGTGATATTTTACACTCGCGTGTAGCATTATCTAACATCTACGCTTTACAAAAGCAAGGAGCTGAAGTTATGGTATGTGGACCAACTACTCTTATCCCAAAATACATTGGAGAATTAGGTGTAAAAGTAGAACACAACTTGCGCAAGGCTTTAGAATGGTGTGATGTAGCCAATATGTTGCGTATTCAATTGGAAAGACAAGACATCAAGTACTTCCCATCATTGAGAGAGTACACGATGTTATTCGGATTAAACAAAGAACTTTTAGATTCTCTATCTAAAGAAATTGTTGTGATGCACCCAGGTCCTATCAACAGAGGAGTTGAGATTACATCAGATGTTGCGGATAGCAAGCAATCTATCATTTTAAACCAGGTAGAAAATGGTGTAGCTGTACGTATGGCTGTAATTTACTTATTAGCTTCAAAAATTGAACGTTAAAAATTGAATCTTCACTAATTAAGAAATTTATTACATTTACCGAAAGCTAAAACAAATATGAACTTCGAAACTGCAGAGTTTGATAACTATTCCGTAATTACCGCTAAGGTAGATAAATTGAATGCCAGCAATGCGCCAGAATTGAAAAGCGTATTGGTTAAAATCAATAACGACAGTGTGAACAACATGATCATTGATTTAAGCGCTACAAAATACTGTGATTCTTCAGGTTTAACGGCTATTCTTACCGCTAACAGATTATGTAAAAACGGTAGTGGTCAGTTCATCCTTTGTGGATTAAACGATGCTGTGAAGAAAATGATTGCCATAGCTCAATTGGATAGAGTATTTACTATCGTAGATAATTTACCAGAAGCTCAAATTAAAATAAACGCATAAGTTTGACGCGCTTTGAAGTAACCGTTTTGGGCTCAGGAGCTGCAATTCCTACCCTAGAAAGAGGCGCTACTTCACACTACGTAAACTGCAACGAACGCCACATACTGATCGACTGTGGTGAAGGAACGCAACTTCAAATGCGTAAATTCAAAGTTCGTTTACAAAAAATCAGTCATATCTGTATTAGTCACCTCCACGGTGATCATTTCTTTGGTTTAGTAGGCTACTTGTCTACACTACAATTACTTGGAAGAAATGAAGGTTTGACAATTTACGGTCCAGAAGGATTGGAGCAAATTATCAAGCAGCAATTAGAAATCGGTGGTGCTCACCTTAATTTCAACATAAAGTTTGTCATCACTAACCCCAAAGAATCAGAATTACTTTTCGAAGATAAATTGATAGAGCTACACTCTATTCCTTTAAAACACAAAGTTCCAACTACTGGATTCTTGATTAAAGAAAAACCGAAGGAAAGAAATTTAATCAAGGAAGAATTCGATAAAACAGGATTAAGCGTTGCCTACATTTCTAAGTTAAGACAAGGGAAAGATGTAGAAAAAGAAGATGGAAGTATCGTTCGTGCAAAAGATGTGACTTTACCGCCTAAACGCACACGATCCTATGCTTTTTGTTCAGACACAGCTTACAAAGAAGACATCATTCCTTTGATCAAAGGCGTGGATTTATTGTACCATGAAGCTACCTTTACCAAAGACAAAATTGAACGCGCCAAGGCTACCAAACACTCTACCGCAGAACAAGCAGCCACAATAGCAAAAATGGCCGAGGTAAGGAAATTGATCATCGGGCATTTATCAGCTCGTTACAAAACCGTTGAAAAACACACCGAAGAGGCACAAGCTATTTTTGAAAAGACCCAGGTGGTAAATGACGGGGATCACTTCTTCATTTATTAAATCACCCTACACTCCAGTTTTACCCGCTTCAGTAGCCTTTCTTACAGACCCATGCTTTAACAACAACGCTTTGGCCGCATCATAATCTATAGCTAAATTGTTCGCAACCATTCTAGCTCCACGGTCAACAAGCTTTACATTACTCAACTGCATATCCACCATCTTGTTCCCCTTAACATGACCTAACTTTATCATTACAGCAGTAGAAATCATGTTCAAGACCATTTTCTGAGCTGTTCCGGACTTCATACGCGTACTACCAGTTACAAACTCTGGTCCTACCACAGGCACCAAAGCATGCTCTACAACTTCAGTCAGTTTACTGTTTGGGTTACACGTTATACCTGCAGTAATTGCACCTAACTCTCTTGCTTTATTAATCCCTCCAATAACATAAGGAGTAGATCCCGAAGCAGCTATCCCTACCAAGGTATCTTGCGCTGTAAAATTATTCTCCTGTAAATCTTTCCAAGCTTGATTAACATCATCTTCGGCAAATTCAACAGCTTTACGTATGGCAGCATCTCCTCCAGCAATCAAACCAATAACAGTATTAAAGTCAACACCAAAGGTAGGCGGACACTCCGAAGCATCCACAACGCCTAACCTAC
>NZ_JBVCPV010000095.1:0-11211 GCF_057456495.1 Lishizhenia sp.
AATTCCTCTTTATCGGTATCATCGAATACCCATACTACCATTTCTACTTGGCCAGGTTTTCCAACTTCGCTAAATAAACAAGGGTTTTCAGAGGTTAATGACCATGTCTTACCTTGGTACGCAAACTGCCTGCGAGGAATATCCTGTGTGATAATTTCTTCGCGAACGCTGTTTAAATCTTGAAGAAGATTGATTTCTTTAGAAATAGAGATTTCTTCTCCCTCAGAATCATCGTAAAAAAGCAAGGCCTTTTCATTTCCGTTCATGATTAACCATTCTTTTGACGCATATCCTTCTCCCCAATTGTAATGGTATTCTTTTTCGACCATCCATGTGGATAAGTTGTATTCTAAAATGTATCCCACTTTTAGATCTTTTACTTTAAAATCTACTTGAGGGTCTTTTTTATCTCCTTTAAAGAAGTTTATAATTTTTTCAAACATATTAATTGATGTAATAATTATTGTCGATTTGAAGGTTTTTAGCCGGGGCGTGCATGTCGTTTTTATACCCCGCAAAACCGTAACCTGTACTCGCTAATGCATAACCTAATCCCAACCAAATGATAGAGGTTGTTAGGGCAACATACACACTTTTTTTCTTCAGGTTGTACTCTTTGTTCCTAATTATTTTAGCGTAGTTCTTAACCGGGCCAAAGTAATCTTTAAGCAATAAAATTATAATTAGAGCTAACAGGTAAAGACGAGATCCCCATGAAATTAATGAAGTGTTACCTGAACGTTTTTGAAAACGAACCTCATTTACTTTTATAGCTTCATTTACGTTTCTTGTGGTACTTACCAGACTATGTCGAAATTGCAGCTGATAAACCCCTGCTTCTCTGAAATAGTAGTTTATACGTTGAGATTTAGCTTCAGAAGCACTTGTAGGGTCCAAGAAGTAATGGTATAATTTTTTATCGTTCTGTTTGATGAAGATTTCGCTTTTTAAACGCTCAGCATCCTTTTCATACAGCAGTTTAAAGGTGTTTTTAATGTCAATTTGATAGACCCCCGGAGTTGTGACTTCAAGTTCAAAACCATCTTCGAGTTTATTGGCAGATGATGTGGAGGAATTAATCGCAAAATTGAGGTTGAGAAAAATAAACAATACACCAAAAACGAGAAGTATTCCCAATATGGGTACAATTTCTTTTTGACGATTATAAATCGCCAATTCTTCCTGTAAAATGGATTTTTGGTAATTTAATTTTCTGCGTCGTGCATTTTTTTTGTGTACTCCTTGCATAGAAAACTAGCTGTTTTTTCTTCCTAAAAAGTATCCCAGGATAAATCCACCGATACCAGCTCCTACAAATCCCCATCTTCTGAAGAACCAACTCAATACCGCTATGGCAACAAGAATTAAAATAATTAGTGCAATTAGTTTCTGATTTCTAGACATATATGTGCGTTTCTACAATGCTTATTTGCTTTGAATTTAAGAATTAATCGACAATTATACCGTTGGATTGAAAAAAATATTCATAGTTTTAAAAAGCTATTTGAAATTGGCATACATTTACGCCCAAATTTTTATATAAATGAGTGCATTAGGAAATCACATTCTAGTAGAATTCATGGGTTGTTCACCTGAAATAATGAACGACGTTTCTGCTATTGAAAGAGACATGGTAGGTGCAGCGCAAAAAGCTGGAGCTACTGTTATTAACTCAACTTTCCACCACTTTAATCCTTATGGAGTTAGTGGGGTGGTGGTGATTCAAGAAAGTCACCTGGCCATACATACCTGGCCAGAATATGGTTATGCAGCGGTTGATTTGTTCACGTGTGGAGAAATGGACGCATGGATTTCTTTTGATTTCCTAAAAGACTGTTTTCAAGCCAAAAATTATTCGGCATTAGAAATGAAACGTGGTTCGGTAAACTTACTTACGCGTAACGACTTTGATATTTCTACGATGCGTCAAAAGGCGGATGAATGGGTGAACCCAGGGATGTACACAAGAAACGTATGGTTTACGGATAAAGATGAAAACCAAGCGCTTTCTTTGAAGTACACAGGTGAGGTTTTCCACGACGTTCAGTCTCCTTATCAACGTGTTCGTATTTTGGAATCTCCGAAATATGGTAAGTTGTTAACGTTGGACGATATGTTCATGACCACTGAAAATGACGAATTCCATTACCACGAAATGATTTCACACCCTGCGATGAACGCACATGGTAATGTGAAAAATGTATTGGTAATTGGTGGTGGAGACGGTGGTACCGTTAGAGAAATTTTGAAGCACGAAGGTGTGGAGAAAGTGACCATGGTTGAAATTGATGGAGAGGTAATCGAAGCTTGTAAGAAGCACTTGCCTTCTATTGCAGCGGCCTTTGATGATCCACGTTTGGAATTGATTGTTGGTGATGGGATTGAATACGTGAAACAAGCGGAAGCTGGAGCCTACGACTTATTGGTAGTTGATGGTTCTGATCCTGTTGGTCCGGCAGAAGGATTGTTCTCTGTTGAATTCTACCAAAACTGTTACAATGCGCTGAATGAGAATGGAATTTTAATCGCTCAAGGTGAGTCTCCGAAGTTCAATGAAAATGCATTTGCAGAGTTAAATGCTACGTTGAGAGATTTATTTGGTGCAGATAAAGCTCCTGTTTCTTTATTCTATGTTCCAACTTACCCTACAGGTATGTGGTCGTTCCAATACGGAATTAAAGGAGATACAAATATGAAGTCTTTTGCAGATCAAGCAGCAGCTGATGCATTTGTAGAAGAGAAAGGATTAAGATACTACAATACTGAACTTCACATTGCAAGCTTTGCCTTGCCTAATTTTGTGAAGGATCTTTTAAAATAAGATGGAGAAAAGTTTTGATCCAAATGGAGTAGGAATTGCTAACGGGAATATCTTCGGATTTCCCGTTACGCATGCTCAGGCGGACATAGTTTTATATCCCATTCCTTGGGATGCTACTGCGAGCTATGGTAGAGGTACAGCTGGTGGTCCGGCTGCTATCTTACGCGAATCAACACAATTAGATTTTTACAACCCATACGTCAAAAAAGCATATAACACCAAAGTATTTTGGGAAGCCATAGATGAACGTTGGGAACGTGTAAATGAAGATCTTTCTTCACAAACTACTGCTTACATCGATTATTTGGAAGAAGGCGGGAAGTTAGAAGATAGCGAGAAGTTTACGGCGCTCGTTCAAGAAATGAATGCCATACAAACGAAGTTGAAAGAAGAGTATAAAGCCAAAATTGCTGCTGATTTGAAAGCAAACAAATTGGTGGGAGTGATAGGAGGTGAACATTCTACACCTTTGGCGTTAATAGAGGCTTTGGCAGAACATACCAAGTTTGGAATTCTTCAAATTGACGCCCATGCCGATTTGAGAGATGCTTATGAGAATTTTGAGCAATCACACGCCAGTATCATGTTCAATGCACTCCAAATAGAGAATGTTGAGAAGTTGGTACAAGTAGGTATTAGAGATATAGCACAATCTGAAGTAGATATCATTGAAGCAAACCCGAACCGTGTTCGTTGTTTTTATGATTGGGAATTGAAGGAAGAAAACTTTGAAGGTAAAACATGGAAGCAGCAGGTGGAAGATATTATAGCGAGTTTGCCCAATAAAGTGTATATCTCCTATGATATTGATGGTTTAAAACCAGCACTTTGTCCAAACACTGGTACTCCAGTTCCAGGAGGTTTTGATTTAGAACAGATTAACTACTTACTCTACGCATTAGCACGTTCAAATAAAGAGATTATAGGATTTGATTTGTGTGAAGTAGGGGATGATGCTTGGGACGCTAACGTCGGTGCTAGAGCCCTGTGGAATGTAATCTGCGCCCTCAAATTAAACAAGGAAATATAAGTATGAATTCATTGGAAAGTATATTGTTGAGAATTTCATTTTTAGCACTTATCGTATTGTTGGCTTTACTCATTTTAGTCGCCATCAAGCCTTTATCTTTCCTTTGGTTTACACCTTACATTATTTTGACTGCTCTATTGACATTGAGTACCTATACCTTGCATATTTTAGTAGGAAATAGAGCTGGGAAGTGGTTAGGGAAACTCATCTTTTATCCCATGGCAGTTTTACCCCTAGTTTTGTATGTTTACGTATGGATGTTGGGGAATGATATGGAGGATTCTTGGACCTATATTTTGGCCAGTGCTCAACTTACAGCTGTGGTTGGGATTGCACAAAAATTAGAAATATTTAATGCAGAAGGAAGTAAGGCTTACACCCTTGTAGGTCTGCTTACCTTTTGTTTAGGAAGCGCTTTGAGTATTGGGTTTTTACTTCCTTTGAGCAGCGCTATTTACTTCAATGTGTTGTTAGTATTGTTGGGCTTGTTTTCTGTAGCAACACTTGGCTTGACTTTCGCTAAAAGAGCTTAGAGCATACGGCCAAAAGAATGGAGACGTTGTTCCCAGTATTTAGAAGCGTATATATCAACAATAGAAATACCTATACTTGAACTCGCGTGTATCATTTGGATGGATCCATTATTCATAGAAATCACTATTCCCACGTGATTAATACTGCTTCCTTTTTTAAAGAATACTAAATCACCCACTTCTACATTTTTAGCTTTTACTTTTTTTGCAACAGAATGTTGGTCTTGAGCCCTGCGGGGAAGTTCTATATTGACTTGTTTGTAAACGAAACTCGTGTAACCACTACAATCGAATCCTTTGGGAGTTGTACCGGCCCAAGCATAAGGAACGCCCAGTTGTTCTCTTGCAGTTTCAGCAATAATCTTTTGTTGAACCGAAATATCTAAATCCTCAACAGGCTGTAAACTGTCTTTCAGTTGTGAATTTGTTTCCTCAAGTTGTTCTTCAACAGCATCGTTATTTAACTGTCCTGAAGCATAGAATTTTTCGATGAATTGATTTACTTTTTCAAAGGTTTGCTCCTCTTTCTGTAATTTCAAATCGTTTGCCCAATCGGTTAAATCTCTTTGTAAGCTTCTCAATTCATAGATGTGCCTTTCGATTACGTCTATTCCTTTGTCAGTGGTTTTTAACCCCATTAAGTAAGAAAAGGATTTGTCCAAAGCATCTTCATGTCTCTTTTTCCATTTTTTGTCTTGAAACAATGCTATACTGCTCACGGCAACGTAGTAACCGGGAACAAGTGAATTATCGTATTCGGGGTTGTCTAATAAGCGTTCGGCTCTCCTTTTTACAATTTTATAGTGTCCCTGATCATAATACATTTCTAATTTATCGAGTTGTATATCTTGGGCATAACCAAAACTGGTGAATAAGAGAAAAAGAGTAAAAAGGAGCTTACGCATCACTATTTTTTTTAGGTAAACATTAATTATTTACTAAATAAGTGATTTCAAGGGCATAAAATACCTCGGTAAAGGCAATATCGTTAACAAAACGCTGTTTAAAATTTCGAATGACATTTGGGAAAAGGGAAAGGTCTTCTAAAACACCCTGATTTATTCCAAACATTTTTTAAATTAGCTAGGTATGCCTTTTGTAGGGGATTCTATTATAAAAAATCAAGATGAAAATAAAATATAAAATATTAGCAGGAGCTTTCTTGTTTACAACGGGATTTACTTTTGCGCAAGAAGGAAATTCGACACAACAAAATGCAGTTAAGCTGGGAGAGGTGTTTAACTATGTTGACAGGTATTATGTAGAAGAGGTGGATGGAGATAAAATCGCCGATGATGCAATACGAAATATGCTAGAACAGCTCGATCCGCACTCAACATACATTCCGAAAGAAAAAGTACAAAGTGCCAACCAAAGTATTAATGGTTCTTTTGTGGGTATCGGGGTGCAATTTCAAATTCTAAAAGATACCTTGATTGTTGTGAATCCTATACCTACAGGACCTTCTGAAAAAGTAGGAATTCAGGCAGGTGATAAAATCATTTTTATTGATGGTGAAAATGTTGCTGGTGTAGGTCTGCAAAACGCGGGAGTGAGAGATCGCTTGTTGGGAGATAAAGACACAAAAGTTAAAGTAGAGGTGAAGAGAGGTGACGATGAAAAGTTGATCAATTTCACCATTACCAGAGATAATATACCGGTGAACTCTGTGGTTGCCAAATATATGTTGTCTAAGAAAGTAGGGTACATTAAGTTGACTAGTTTTTCAAGGACTTCAAGTCAAGAAATTAAAGATGCCTTGGAGGAGTTGAAGAAGGAAGGAATGAAGGACTTGGTATTGGATTTACAAGGTAATGGTGGTGGACTATTGTACGCTGCTAAGTTAATCGCTGATGAATTTTTAAAAGACGATAAACTAATTGTGTATTCTGAGGGTAGAGCACAGCCTCGTCAAGAGTTTGTAGCCGACACGAAGGGAGATTTTGAAAAAGGTCGTTTAGTAATTTTAACGGATGAAGGAACTGCTTCAGCCAGTGAAATAGTTTCAGGAGCTATACAAGACTGGGATAGAGGGTTGATTGTTGGAAGAAGAACTTTCGGAAAAGGTTTGGTTCAACGTCCAATCGAGTTGAACGATGGAGCTCAGATACGTTTAACAATCGCTCGATACTTTACCCCTTCGGGACGTTTTATTCAAAAACCTTATGACGATTTAGAGGCCTACAAAAACGATTATTACGAAAGATACATGCACGGTGAAATGATGAACCAAGATTCTATTAAACTTGCAGATTCATTGAAATATTCAACACTCATTACGAAGCGTACGGTTTATGGTGGGGGTGGAATTATGCCTGATGTTTTCGTGCCCTTAGACACTTCTGAATACTCAGATTATTACAGAGCCTTGAGTAGGTCTGGCGTGATAAATTCTTTTTGTCTGGAATACGTTAACACCAATAGAGAAAGTCTAAAGAGAAAGTATGAAGATGTAGATGCCTTTGATGCTGACTTTAATTTGAATGAAGAGTTTATGGATAACTTCTTTACTTATGTAGTAGGTGAAAATGAGGATTTAGAATTCATTCAAGAAGATTACGATATCAGTAAAGCTTTACTGCAAATACGTTTAAAGGCGGCAATTGCTCAGAATTTGTGGGGGTATAATGCCTTTTACAAGATTTATAATCAAAAGAATGAAATTTTAAATAAGGCAATAGCTATATTAGCCGGAGATATTTATAATAACGTTGAACTCGCAAAACAATAAACAAAAATGAAAAAAGTAATCTTAGGGTTAACTGTGTTAAGTGCTTTAGCAGCATGTAATTCTTCTAGTATTGATGGAGATGTTACTCCAAAGGAAGGAGAAGTTGTTTCTAAATTAGTAGCATCAGAAAGATCACCAGAGGAAATTGCGGCAGATCAAAGACGTTTGAAAGAACAAAAGGAAAAAGAAGCTCAAGAAAGGTTGGCGAACCAAACAACGATGGATTTTAACGAAAGAATTCATGATTTTGGAAAAGTGGACCCTGAAACGGAGGTTTCTTACACGTTTAAAGTAATGAATACTGGAGACAAGCCTTTGGTTATTGAAGAGGCTAAAGCATCATGTGGATGTACGGTACCAAAGAAACCTACCGAGCCAATTGCACCAGGAGAAGAAGGAGAGTTACAAGTGTCTTTCAAGTCTAAACCAGGTCAGTTTGGTCCTCAAAATAAATCAGTAACGGTAACGGCAAATGTGCCAGAAAAACAAGTGATTTTAAGAATTACTGCTGATGTAATGAAGCCAATGGTTGCTCAATAAGCAAAGAAAATACTGCAATAAAAAAAAGACCGTTTCATTTTTGAAACGGTCTTTTTTGTTTTTTTAAGGAGAGGATGTATTTAAGCATCCATGCACGCAGATCCTTTGAACTTCAGTTTTTCAGATCTTCCTTTTTTGAATATTTTGTTTGAATTCTCTTTTCCTTTACGCAAAGCTTTTTGCTCTTCTTCAGGCAAGTGAATTACGTCCTGACAATCTTCAGAACAACAGTTTTCATATTTTTCCTTACAACTATCACACTGGATAAATAGTAAGTGACATGCATCGTTTACACAGTTTGTGTGCGTATCACATGCTTCACCACATTGGTGACAAACGGCAATCACATCATCAGAGATACGTTCACCTCTTCTTTCGTCGAATACGAAGTTCTTCCCGATGAATTTGTTTTCCAATCCTTGATCTTTTGCATCGTTGGCGTATTTAATAATTCCACCCTCTAACTGGTGAACATTTTTATACCCCTGGTGCTTAAACCAAGCCGATGCTTTTTCACAACGAATTCCACCTGTACAGTACATTACGATGTTTTTATCTTCGTTACCTCTTAGAATTTCTTCTTCTATAACAGGTAATGAATCTCTAAATGTATCCACATCCGGAGTGATTGCACCTTTAAAATGACCTACTTCAGTTTCATAGTGATTACGCATATCAATTAAGATCGTTTCTGGATCATCCGTCAATGCGTTAAACTCTTCAACTTTTAAGTGTTTCCCCGTATCTGAAGGGTTGAATGTTTCATCGTTCAATCCGTCTGCTAAAATTTTCGGACGAACCTTGATCTTTAATTTCAAGAAAGGGTGTTCTGTTGCCGATTCATCTACAGCGATGTTTAGACGTACACCATCTAAAAATGAAATAGCGTATAATTCATTTCTAAATCTCTCAAAATTAGGAATTGGAATAGAGATTTGGGCGTTGATACCTTCGTGAGCTACGTAGGTTCTTCCCACTACATCTAATTCAGACCACATTTGGAAAAGGTGATCTCTAAAAACTTGTACGTTTTCAATAGGAGCGTATTTGTAGAAAGATACTGTTACGAATTTAAATCCGCTCTCGTTCAATTTTTCTACAAGTTCCTCCCTACTTAATTTATTCCACAGTTGCATGCTATGTATTTTGTTTTAAATAAGAGTGCAAAAGTAATACATAGAGATGGAGAAAAAAAATGGATTGACTTTTATCAATACTTGTGTTAGAGTTCTGAGTAGGGATTTTTGTTGGAAATCGACGGGATGAAAATAATTGTAAAATCAATGTGTAATTAAGGTGGTAATTCCTTGGTATTTCGTAATTTAACTACGATGAGAAAAGTAAAGCTAAATACCGAGCGATTAACCCTGAGATCTGTTATGTTATCAGATTTAAACGATGTGCATGCCTTGCACTCTAGTCCCGCTGTAGACGAGTACAATACCCTAGGTATCCCCGATAATATAAAGCAAACGCGCGATCTTGTGTGTGAGTGGGTGTTGAGCAGTGAAAAAGAGGAGGGCAGAAAGTTAACGCTAACGGTGTTAAACGAAGACGATGAGTTTATAGGTTTGATCGCTGTTAATACGGGAAGAGCTGTTTATCAATCCGCAGAGGTTTGGTTTAAGTATCATAAAAAATATTGGAATAAAGGCTATGCTACCGAGGCTTTGAAAGCGGTGATCGATTTTGGTTTTGATCAATTGAATTTACATCGAATAGAGGCGGGGTGTGCAGTAGAGAATATTCGTTCGAAAAAAGTTCTTGAAAAAGTAGGTATGGTGCAAGAAGGAAGGAAACGGGAATGTTTGCCACTGGGTGATAAATGGTCCGATACCCTGGAGTTCGGAATGTTAAAAAGCGATAGGAAATAAAAAAGCTACTTCAGTTGAAGTAGCTTTTTCTTTTTATAAGAAGTTATCTTATCCTAAGAATGGGTATTTGTAATCCTCAGGAGTAACGAAAGTTTCTTTAATTGTTCTTGCAGAAATCCAACGCATCAAGTTCATTGCTGCACCTGCTTTATCGTTAGTACCAGAACCTCTAGCTCCACCAAATGGCTGTTGACCTACAACTGCTCCAGTTGGTTTGTCATTGATGTAGAAGTTACCTGCTGCATTACGCAACATTTTAACTGCAGTATTAATTGCATATCTGTCTTGAGATAAAATAGATCCAGTTAATGCGTACTCAGAAGTTTCGTCTACTAATTTCAATGTAGCTTCAAATTCTTCAGCATTGTAAACGTAAATAGTTACAACAGGTCCAAAGATCTCTTCTTCCATAGTACGGAAGTTAGGATTAGTAGTAACTACTACAGTTGGCTCAATAAAGTAACCAACAGATTTGTCGTAATTTCCTCCAGCGATGATTTCAGCATCACCTTGTTCTTTGATGTAGTCGATGTAACCTGCAATTTTATCAAATGCTTTTTCATCGATTACTGCATTGATGAAGTTTGATGGATCTTCTGGAGAACCCATTTTAAACGTGCTCATCTGTGCTAATAAGTCTTCTTTTACATCCGCCCAAATGTTATTTGGAACATATACTCTAGAAGCTGCAGAACATTTTTGTCCTTGGAATTCGAAAGCACCTCTTGCGATAGCTGTAGAAACTTGCTTAGGAACTGCAGATTTGTGAGCTACAATAAAGTCTTTACCACCTGTCTCACCTACGATACGTGGGTAAGTTCTGTATTTTTCAATGTTCATTCCGATTTCCTTCCACAAGTGACGGAAAACTCCAGTAGAACCTGTAAAGTGTAATCCTGCGAAATCTTTGTGTTTGAAAACAACATCTCCTGCATCTGGTCCGTCAACCGTAACCATGTTGATTACTCCTCCAGGTACTCCTGCTGCATTGAATACTTTCATGATTACCTCTGCAGAGTACATTTGAGTTTCAGCTGGTTTCCAAACTACAACGTTACCCATTAATGCTGGAGCAGCACAAAGGTTACCTGCAATGGCTGTAAAGTTAAATGGAGTGATTGCGAATACGAATCCTTCCAATGCTCTGTATTCAGTTCTGTTCCACATACCAGGAGAACTAATTGGTTGCTCCTTGTACATGTCTGTCATGAACTTTACGTTGAAACGTAAGAAATCAGCTAACTCACAAGCTGCATCGATTTCTGTTTGCATTACGTTTTTAGACTGACCCAACATGGTTGCAGCGTTGATCTCATCTCTGTAAGGACCTGCGATCAAATCAGCAGCCTTTAAGAAAACGCTTGCACGTTGTTCCCAAGGTAATTCAGACCAATCATGACGAGCTGCCATAGCCGCATTGATAGCTGCTTCAACGTGAGATTTGTCTCCGTAGTTGAAGTGACCCAACACCTTTTTGTGGTCATGTGGTGGGTTCATTGATCTTTTATTATCTGTTCTAACCTCTTCACCTCCAATGTACATTGGTACATCGATAGGAGATTGGTTGTACATCTCTTTGTATTTGTTGAGTAATGATGCTCTTTTTTCACATCCCGGTGCGTAAGCGTTAACTGGCTCGTTTACCGCTTCTGGTACTTTAAAATATGCGTTTGCCATTGTTG